>NZ_JBEYFC010000385.1:0-8883 GCF_040634175.1 Streptomyces sp. NPDC007162 | reverse complement strand
GGTGACCAGCATGGTGGTCTCCGGCGCCGCGCCGCAGGAGACCGGCGCGGCGTCCGGTCTGCTGAACGCCATGCAGCAGGTGGGCGGTGCGCTGGACGATCTGCGCTCCCTGAGCGTTCGTCACTCCGTGGCGGTTGCGCGGGACGAGGTCGCGAGCGCCCTTGGCCGTGAGGACGCGGGCGTTCTCGATGGCGACGGACATGCGTGGCTCGGCATCCAATGGCTGCTCGATGCGGGTGCTGCCCAAGGTCCCCGCTGGAGCGAGGACTTCAGCGGCATGATCGGCTTCGCCCGGTCCCGCGGCTGGGTCCGGGACGGACGGGTGCGGGCCCACCTGGAGGCCGTGGAGACGTGATCGTCCCTCGACGGGCCGTTACGGATCAGGAAGGTGTGGCGGAGATCTGCAGACGGGTGGGCAGCCAAGGACTGAAGTCGGGCACCTGCAGGTGAAGTGATGGTTCGTAGGCCGCGACGACCTGAAGGACGCCCATCAGGTGACCGAGTACGAGCGAGCGGAGGCGTTCCATGTCCCGCTGCCCACTCGAGATCTCCCGCAGGCACACGTCCACGCACGTTCTCCCCCAGGACTGAAGCACCGGCGTGAGGAAAGGGTCGCCCGCTTCGACGCCGAGTGCCAGCGCCACGCGTTCGGCGGTGAAGGAAGTGACTCGGTCGTTGAGCTCTCGTACACCCTCGATACCGCCCATCGTGACAGTGATTGCCTCCACGACGGCCGTGTCGCGCCGCACCATCTTCAGGAAGGTGCTGACCTCACCGACGATCCAGTCGGCCGACGCATGGCTGGGGGGCGGTCCGAACTCCTCCAGCAGAGAGGAGACGTAGTCGTCGGCCAATTCGAAGAAGAAATTGTCACGCGTTTTGAAGTAATACAGGACCAGGCTCCGGGTGGTGCCCGCAAGCTCTCCCACGTCATCGAGCGTGATATCGCGCAGAGGACGAGTCCGGAGCAGGCTCAAACCCGCGTTGAGCATGGACTCGCGGCGAGTCGATTTGGCCACTGTCAAGCACCTCCTAGCGGGACCAGCGTCTCACGCCCTCCGCGAGGTCACGCAACGGGGTGAGCTCGCTGACCATGATGAACGCCGACCGGCAGCGCAGGCCTCCGCGGCAAATTTACAAGCGAACATATTTTACGTGGTGAATCAGACCGGCAGGTCGGATCACATGGCACAGCGCAACGCCCCGGAGACGGTCAGGACATGCCACCGGGGCTTTCGCGTACTTGGTTCCCCTGTCCCGCTACAGCCGGCTGTACGCGCTGCGGTGGAACAGGAGGGGCCGGTCGTACCGGGAGACGTCGAGTCCCTTGACGGCACCGACGATGATGTGATGATCGCCACCGTCGTACTGGGCGTGCACGGTGCAGTCGACCCAGGCGGCCGAGCTGGCGATCCGGGGGGCACCGGTGCTCCCGAGCCGCCACGGAACACTGGCGAACTTGTTCGTGATCGGCCGCCCGAAGGTGCGTGACACCCACTCCTGGTGTTCCGCGAGAACGTTGACGGTGAACGCCCCGGTCTCGCTGATGCGCGCCCAGGTCCTGGAGGTCCGGGAGGGAGCGATCATGACGAGCGGCGGTTCGAGGGAGAGCGAGGAGAAGGACTGGCAGGTGAAGCCGATCGGTTCGCCGGTGGACGGATCCATGCCGGTGACGACGGTCAGCCCGCTGCAGAACCGGCTCATGGCCTCGCGCATCTGCCGTGAGTCGATGGCCGTCCGGGCCGCGGTTTCGACGGTCATGTTGAGGGACCCTTCCTCTGGGCGTGGTCGGCGAAGTGGGCCAGCGTCCGACTCAGCGCGTCCTCGAAAGCTGCGGCATCGTAGGTGTCGGGAGCGTCGGGCCCGAATCCGTGATGGATGTCGAAAGCGTGACCCGCCTCGGGGTAGGTGACGAGCGACACCGGGGCACCGGAGGCCGTAAGGGCCTTCTGCCATGCCTCGAGCTCACCCGGCACCAGGATCGGGTCCGAGCCGCCCGCGAGGCCGAGCCACGGGGCGGATGGGAAGAAGCCGAGGCCGGTCAGCGCCGGCAGCCCGGGATTGCCGCGGAAGGCGTACTCGTGCACGCCCGAGGGGTACCACGACACCGCGGAACTCACCGGGACTGTGCTGGCGACGAGGTAGGCCGCGCGACCGCCGTAGGAGAAACCCAGGAGATGGATCTCGTCGACGCCCGCAGCCGTGAGTGCCTGCAGAAGCGCCTTCACGTCCTGGAGTAGTTCCTCGTCGGTGGGCAGGGCGGCCGCGAAGGCTTGGACGTCTCCACCGAACTCGGTGAAAGGGTCGATCGTGGCGACACCGCGCCGGTGGTGCAATTCCGGTGCCACGGCGAGGAATCCCTCATGGGCCAGGCGCTCAAGCCACGCATGGACGTCCGGAGTGAGGCCGGGTGCCGGGTGTAGCACCACCACGGCGCGGTCCGTCTCGCCGGAGCCCTGGACGTGCAGGGGAAATCCGACCTTCTCCAGCGCGGCCGAGACGGCGTCGCTCGAAGGTGACTGGTTCATCTGCTTCCTCCGCTCACAGCGAGCTGACTATGGGGTGGTTCAGGTTCGCCAGCTTCTTCGCCCGCCATTCCTTCTGCTCGCGGTCGCGCTCGCGCATCGGCGCGATGACCTCGTTGGCGAAGAGCTCGATGGACTCCATCAGGTGCTCGTGGGAGGTGTCACCGAACTGCTGGTTGAGGAGGAAGCCGTCCGCGTGCACGTCGGCGAGGGCCGAGACCGTCTCGAGGGCTTCGCTGGGGGAGCACATGACGTTGCCGGGCAGGTCGGGCCAGGCGTCGCCGAAGAGCCGGAATCCCTCCGGCATGCCGAGGGTCTCACGGACGTCGCCCTCGCCCCGCTGGTGGGCCTCGAACAGGTCGGTCAGGTTCGCCTTGGGGTCGGCGATGATCGCCGCGTGGCCGCCGGTGAGGCCGTACGAGAACAGCTCCATGCCTCGACGTGCCCGCTTCTGGGCCTCGGCGGCCGAGGGCGCGATGATCCCGCATCCGAAGACGAAGAGACCGGGATTCACGCCCTGTCCCATCGGCGTCGTCTCAGGCGACAGCAAGGCGTCCCAGTAACCGTCGACGGCGTGCTCGACGTCGTCGATGCCGGCAGCGCTGAGCATGAGGCAGCCGAGGCCGCGCTTGGCGATGCCGGGGACCTGGTTGGCGTTTGTGGTGGAGGTCCACAGCGGGGGGTGCGGGGTCTGGAGCGGCTTGGGGATCACGTTCACCGGCGGCAGTTGGAAGAACTCGTTCTGCACGCCTGGGTATGCCCCGCGGCTGGCGAGGATGTCGACGGAGATCTGCGACGACGCCACCGACCGCTCTGACCGCCGGCCGGCCAGCTCACCCAGGAGGGGCGCCACCTCGGCCGGGCCGCCGGCCCCGAATCCGAACTCCATCCGGCCGCCGGACAGCACATCGAGAGTCGAGATTCGCTCCGCCGTCCGCACCGGGTCGTTGTGGGACGCGTGCACGATGCCGGTGCCCAGGCGAATCGTCCTGGTGGAGCGGGACAACGCGCCGAGAATGACCTCGGGCGCCGAGTTGTGTGCGTATTCGGCGGTGAAGTGGTGCTCGCCCAGGAACACGTAGTCAAAGCCGAGCCGGTCGGCCAGTTCGATCTGCTCCAGCAGTTCGTTGAACTTCTGCCTTTCCTGCTCGGGCTCCCAGTCTTCCTTTCCGGCTCCCTTGATCACCATGGGGTTGTGGAACAAACCGAACTTCATGTCTCTCTCCGTCCCGCCTGACCCGGACATCCATGTCGCAGCTCGTGGGGTCTGGCGCTGTTGTGCAGGTCACGGTACCTTGACTTGACGTCAAGTCAAGACCCCAGAGCCGCTAAGGAATGGACATGACAAAAGGCGCACTGCACGGGCTGACGGTCTTGGACCTCAGTCACTACCTGGCCGGACCGACCGTCGCGATGATCCTCGGCGACCTTGGGGCTGAGGTGATCCGCGTCGATCCGCCCGGCGGACCGCGCTGGCAGCACCCCTCCAACGCGATCCTGCAACGGGGCAAGAAGTCGATCGTGCTCGATCTCGAGCAGCCGGATGACCGGCGGGCCGCGCAGGAGTTGGCGGCTCGCTCCGACATTCTGGTCGAGTCGTTCCGGCCGGGGCGCGCACGACGGTTCGGGCTGGACGGAGCGACGACCTGTGCCCGCAACCCGCGCCTCATCCACCTCTCGCTGCCGGGCTTCGCACCCGACGACCCGCGCGCCGACCTGCCGGCGTGGGAGGGCGTGGTGACCGCGGCGGCGGGCCTCTACCTGTACCCGGACTGCTCGCCGATGGACTACGTCGGGGACCGCTCCGCCGAACCGATCTACAACGCGATACCCCAGGCCTCCGCCATGGGCGTCATGGTCGGACTGCACAGTGTCGCCGCCGCGCTCTACGCCCGGGAGCGCTCGGGGCGCGGACAGCACATAGACACCAGCCTGTACGAAGCGGCCTTCGAATTGATCGGCGCCTCGGTCATGCGGTCTCCCACGCGCCGCACCCAGAGCGGACCCAACCCCGCCAAGGCCATCATCGATTCTCCGCAACTGGGGCACTACCGGGGTTCTGACGGCGAGTGGCTCGAACTGTGCCTGTTCCAGGACAAGCACCTGGAGTGGTTCGGCCGCGAGTTCCTGCCGGACGAGTGGGTGGCCGACGGCATGGCGGACGCCGAGCGGATGCTGACCGATCCCGCGCTGCGGGAGCGCGCCCGTGAGCGCTTCACCGAGCTCTTCGCCACCAAGCCGGCACGTGAGTGGGAGCGGCTGATCAACGACGCGTCCGGCGCGTCCGCAGCCATCTGCCAGAGCACACAGGACTGGCTTCGCCACGACGAGGACGCGCGGGCCAACCAGTCCGTCATCGAACTGACCGACCCCCATCTCGGTGCGACCGCGCAGGCCGGATACCCGATCAAACTGTCGGAGACGCCCCTGTCGGTGCAGGGTCCGCGTCGTCTCCTCGACGCCGACCGTGACGCGGTGCTCGCCCGGCTCGGCGAACCGGAGCGGCAGCCGCACGAGGGACCCGAGCCCGCGCTGCGCCGGGCCCTGGAGGGAATCCGGGTCCTCGACACCTCGCAGGTGCTCGCCGGGCCGACGACCTCACGGATCCTCGCCGAGTACGGCGCCGAAGTGGTCAAGGTGCACAGCTTCGAGGACCGCCAGCTCGGGATGCACACCTACACCAACAGCGGCAAGCGATCGGTGATGCTGAACATCAAGACACCCGGAGGACGGACGGTCTTCGACCGGCTCGCCACCGGGATCGACGTCTTCGTCCAGAACTTCTCCCGCGGCGTCGCCGAACGCATCGGCATGGGCCTCGACCACCTGCGCTCCCTCAGCCCCGGTGTCGTCTACGCCTCCATCAGCGCCTTCGGGTACGACGGCTACCGAGGAGGGTGGCGCGGCCGCGAACAACTGGGCCAGGCGATCACCGGGATGCAGGTGCGGTTCAGCGGCCCGGGGAACGAGCCTCACATGGGCCCCTTCGCCTACTGCGACTACAGCACCGGAAACTTCGCCGCCTTCGGAGTCATCATCGCCCTGTACCACCGCCTCCGGACCGGCCGGCCGCAGTCCGTCCACGCGTCGCTGTCGGCGACCGGCAGTTTCCTGCAGCTGCCGTTCCTCCTGGACTACGAAGGAGCGACGCACGACGAGCCCGCTGGGCCCGGCGCCAAGGGGAGCGGTCCTGTCGACCGGTTGTACCAGGCCGCTGATCGCTGGCTGTACCTCGCCGCCCGACCGGAAGAAGCCTCGGCTGTGGCACAGGCTCTGGGGGCCGGAAGCACGGATCCCGGCGTGCACGACACCGCACTGAGCGAGCGGTTGGCCGCGAGGATCAACGGCCTGACAGTCGCCGAGGTGACACAGGCACTTCGGCACCTGGACGTCGCGGTGCACGCCCTCGAAGACCTCGATGCCCTGATGGACGCCGACTACCCGATCAAGAAGGGCCTCGTCATCACGCGCAGTCATCCCGGTATCGGGGATGTCACCGTCGCCGGCCCGTCTGCCCGGCTGACGTCCACCCCGGTACGACCTACAGAACCGGTGGGCCCGCCCGGGAGCGACACACGTGCCGTCCTCACCGACCTCGGCCTCGGCGCCGATGTGGACGATCTGATCGGTGCCAACGCCGTCCGGGACGGTCTGCCCGCAGGCAGTGAGTTCATCGGACTGTTCCGGTGAGTCGGACCCGCACGTGAAAGGACGCGGGCCCGCCCCTGTGCCGGGCCCGCGTCGTCGACGAGGCCGTCTTCCTGCGTCGGTCGACGTGGGGGACGTCGACCGGACCTCGTAAGGTGGCCACGTGTCACAAGGAAACGCCGTGGTCGCGCGGAACGTGCGCCTTCTCAGGGAGCAGCGTGGACTGTCCCTGGCCGAGCTGGCCCGTCGAGCGGGGCTGGCCAAGCAGACGCTGTCCAATCTGGAGCAGGGGACGGGCAACCCGACGGTCGACACCCTGTTCTCCATCGCCACGGCACTGGGCGTGCCGGTGACCCGGCTGGTCGCCGAGCGGGAGCAGGTCATCACCGTGCAGCGAGGCGACGAGGTCGTCTGGCGGCAGCACGCGGGGTACGAATCGCGGTCGCTCGACCACATCTACGGCTCAGGTGTCATCGAGAACTACGTGGTGCGCATCAGCCTGAGCTCCGGTGGTCCGCGCGAGCCCTCGGAACCGCATCCCGTGGGCACGCTGGAACATCTCTTCGTCATCAGCGGCAGGGTGCGCGTGGGGCCGGCCGACAGCCCGCTGGAGCTGGGGGAGGGAGACTTCGCGCGCTATCCGGGCGACCGGCCGCACGTGTACGAGTCCCTGGTGGACGAGAGCCTGGTCCACATCGTGGTCAGCGTGCCGCGCGTCCAGCCCGGCACCGGCGCCACGAACACGACGCGGACCGACGGGAACGCCAAGCGCTGAAGTTCCGCAGCGGCCGGTGTGCCGTGCTGCGGCACGACGGATTGTGCTGCTCCGACGCAGGGCCGAACCTGGTTGGGCCGCTCGCCAGGGCGGTTCGGAACCGTCAGGTGCGAGTGACGGGGTGACCGCAGGGTCGCCGTGCGTGCTTGATGCTCACCGGTCTCCGCGTCCGGACCAGGGGGTGGTCATGTCGGATACCGCGAGCCACCCGGTCACGAGTGTGACCGGACCGTCCACGACGGCGTGGCAGGCGGGCCGGCCGGGTCGGCGCGTCCGGTCCTCCCGCCGGGTGGCTCCGGTGCCGCACACGCCGGGGTCACCGGCGGCCCGCTCAGGCCGCCGGCAGCGCGTTCGCCTCGTACGGCGATCCCACGTGCCGCGCCTTCGCCGCGGTGAGGACCCGTGCCGCCTCGAAGCCCACACGGCGCAGGGCGGGTGCGTAGCGCGAGGGGTCGAAGCGGTGATGGGCGCCGGCCACGGAGAGGGCCGCCACCGGGCGGCCGGAGGGTCCCAGGATCGGCACCGCGACACAGGTCAGCCCGGAGAGGGCTTCCTGCCGGTCAAAGGCGATGCCTTCCTGGCGGATGTTCCGCAGCTCCTCACGGAAGCGGTGCGGCTCTGTGAGGGTGTACTCGGTCCGGGCGGGGAGCCCGGCCGACACGGCCGCTTCGGCCAGGTCGTGGTCGAAGGCCAGCAGTGCCTTGCCGACACCGGTGCAGTAGGCGGGCAGCCGGGCGCCGATCCTGGAAGGGGAGCGGGCGGCGCGGTGACCGTGGATCTTGTTGACGTAGACGATGTCGGTCCCGTGGAGAACCGCCAGGTGCACGGTCTCGTGCGTCAGCTCGTACAGGTCCACGAGATGCGGCAGCAGCTGCTCGCGCAGGAGCACCGGCGTCGCGCCGTAGACCCGCTCGCCGATGGAGACGAGCTGGCTGCCCAGGCGGTAGTTGCTGCCGACGCGTTCGACGAGGTCGTTGCGCTGGAGGATGCCCAGCAGACGGAAGGCGGTCGACTTGGTCAGTCGCGAACGGCGGGCCAGTTCACTGACGCCGATCTCCCCGTCCATCGAGGCGAGGGACTTGAGCAGGACGAGCGCCTTGTCGACGGCGGTCTGCTGCCCGGCGGTCGGAGCTTCGTGAGCCGCGGGTGCGACGGTGTCGGCGGGGGAGGACTGGAGTGGCATGGCGGGCTCCGGGGTTCCAGAAGAGCCAATTAAATTGGACGTGCGTCCACTGTAGATGTCTGTTTCCCGGTTGTAAACGCGGGGTGCGCAGTGTGGCGGACGCCTCTTCTCGGCGTGCCGCAGCATGGCACGCACGCTGGGCCCATCGGTGCCCGGCGACGTCTGCTGTGTGCATGCAGCGTCACGACGCCGGCGGCCGACGTCGTCGACAGGTGGCTGCCGAACGGCGGACCGGGTCGATCGACGTCACGTCGCAACCGGACATCTGCCCGAACTGACGGCCACCGTCCGATGAACCACCAGCAGGAAGGCAAGGGAAGCGCCATGCGGCCCACCGCTCCAGACCACTCCGGCTCCCTGACACCGCCATCCGTCAGGCCGGGGGAGGACCGCCTCGCCCGGGTGGCGGAGCCGTCCGTCGACGTGAGCAACCGCTTCGACCTCGAACGGGGACTGGTCGACCGGACCATCTTCAGTGACCCGGCCGTCTACCGCCAGGAACTGCGCCGTGTCTTCGCGCCCAGCTGGCTCTTCCTCGCCCACGAGAGCCAGTTCTCCAGGCCCGGCGACTTCTTCACCACCTACATGGGTGAGGATCCGGTCATCGTGACCATGGGCAAGGACCGCAGGCTGCGGGCCTTCCTCAACGCATGCCGCCACCGCGGCCGCCTACGACGTGACCGTAACGATCGAGGACGACCTGCATGTCGTGGAACTGACGGATGCCGGCGGACGGCGCCACATCGCCGATG
>NZ_JBEYFC010000384.1:0-8899 GCF_040634175.1 Streptomyces sp. NPDC007162 | reverse complement strand
GGTGTGCATGAGTCAACTCGGTGCTGCGCTACGGGCGTGGCGGGACCGGCTGGACCCGGCGACGGTCGGCCTCGCACACGGCGCACCCCGTCGGGTCACCGGTCTGCGACGAGCGGAGCTGGCGACGCTGGCCGGCATCTCGGTCGAGTACGTGGTCCGGCTGGAGCAGGGACGGGTGGCGACACCCTCGGCGCAGGTCTGCTCGGCCCTGGCTCGCGCCCTGCACCTGTCCGACGACGAGCACGCGCACCTCATGCGCCTCGCCGGTCACGCAGCGGATCCGAGCCGGGTGCCACGGATGATCCCGGGGAGCCTGTACCGGATCGCGGACCAGCTCGCCGGCAATCCATTGGCGATCTACGACGCCACCTGGCAGTTGCTGCACTGGAACCCGCTGTTCGCGGCCACGTTCGGCGATCCCACGGAGCGCGGTGTGGGAGACCGCAACGTCCTGGTCTGGCAGTTCCTCGGTGAACTGCCCCGCATCCGGCATGGGGCCGAACGGGCGGCGTTCGAGGAGTCCCTCGTCGCCGACCTGCGCGCGACGACGAGCCGGTACCCCGACGATCCCGACCTCGCCGCGTTGGTGTCGAGGCTGAACCGCAGCCCACGGTTCTGCGAGTTGTGGAGCCGCCGAGCGGTGGGCGGTCACACGAGTGCGCACAAAATCGTCCAGCACCCGGAGGTCGGCGAGATCGCCGTGAACTCCGACATCCTCACCCTCCAGGACACGAACCTCCGCCTGGTGGTGTACACGCCGCAGACAGGCACCGATGCCCGCAGCAAACTCGAACTCCTTGCCGCCATCGGGGTCCAGCGGATGTCTCCTCAGGGATGAAGGCCCGCGTTCCGCCTCGTCCGGTGGACCGGGCTGCTGGGTGGTACGCGCTGTACCAGGAAGTGCCGTAGCTCCCGCCGGCCCTCCCGGGACTCCAGCATGGAGTGCGTGAACGGCGCACCACCGCGCTGTCCGGACCATGAGGAGCCAGCATGACCACCACATTCATCACCGGCGCCAACAAGTCCCTCGGTTACGAAACCGCCCGCCGCCTCATCGAGGCGGGGCACACCGTCCTCCTCGGTGCCCGCGACCGCGAACGCGGCCGGGACGCGGCCCAGTCGCTCGGCGCCCGGTTCGTTCAGATCGACGTGACCGACGACGCCTCGGTCCAGGCCGCGGCCGCGGATGTCGCCGCTCATGAGGGAACGGTCGACGTCCTGGTCAACAACGCCGGCGCCCTCGGCAAGGTCGGCCCCGTCGAGGACTACACCGCGGCCGACATGAGCGCCGTACTCGACGTGAACGTCGTCGGACTCGTGCGCGTCACCCACGCCTTCCTCCCACTGCTGCGCAGGTCGCCGAACCCCGTCATCGTCAACGTCTCCAGCGGCATGGGCTCCTTCGCCGTCACCCAGGACCCGGAGCGGATCGAGTCCCAGTACGCCCTGCCCCTCTATTCCGCCTCGAAGGCCGCGGTCACGATGCTCACGACGCAGTACGCCAAGGAACTCAAGGACGTGAAGGTCAACGCCGCGGACCCCGGGCAGACCGCGACCGACTTCACGGGCGGCCTCGGACACAGCGTCGCCGACGGCGCAGAGTCCATCGTGACCCTCGCGACGATCGGCCCCGACGGACCGACGGGACAGTTCATAGACCGATCCGGCAACCTCCCCTGGTGAAGCGGGGGACGGCAGGCAGGCGGCGCTCGCCGCGTTCAGCGCGGTCGGGGTCGGCGGCCTCACCCGCTGTCGAGCACCGGCTCGTGAGCACCGACGGTACGGCCGGGCGGATGCCGGGAGGGGGGGCTGCGCCATCCGGGGTTCGTCCGTCCCTGGATGCGTCCGCGCACCGCGCTCAGACTCAGGGAGGCAGCGCACCACCGCGCAGTTCGGACCAGGAGGAGCAGGCATGACCACCCCGTCGCACCCCTACGTCACCGTGCTGTGGGAAGCCCGGGCCAAAGCCGGGAAGGACGCCGCGACGAAGGCGTTCATGACAGCCGCCGTCCTTACGCCGCCGACGTGCAATCACCGTTACGGAACAGCCGTAGCGTCGAAAACATTGGCCGGTTGTCGCAGCAGTTGTTCGGTGAGGCGTTCCTTGGCCAGGGCGAGGTGGCGCCGGTAGGTGCCGTAGGGCACCCCGAGCCGTCGGGCGGCGGCCCTGTGGGTGCGGGAGGCCGTGACGTAGGTGGCGGTGAGAGCCTCGTGGGCCTTGACGCCCGCGGGGTCGGTCTGGATCGCGTCGAGGGCGGTGATGATGGCGTCGCGCAGGTCCGCGGCCGGGTCCGGTGAGCCGTGCGGTACGAGGTGGGAGTGCAGCAGGTCGCTGGTGGCGAATTCCCGGGGGGTGTGCCAGGTGCGCAGTGCTTCGAGCACGCCTTCCGCGAACCCCGCGCGCGCCGGCCGGTCGCCCGGGCCGCGCGTGGCGGCAGCAGCGGGCCATGTCGCTACGGGTGTGACCGCGGTGCGAGCCCGGTGCTGCACCCACTGTTCCATTGTCTGCCGTCGCCAGTCCCGGCCGAAGATGTGCTGTTGCCGCCCGTCGACATTCACGGCCGCGACCTTGGGCATCCCGGCCTCGGCGAGGTAGCGCCCCCACCGGTCGGCGTCCTCGAAGACGGTGAAGGCCACCGCGCGTCCGTGGGCCCTCATCTCCTCGCCGATGGTGCGCCGGCTGATGAGCTCCATCAGGGGTGAGGGCCGCTGGTGCCCGCCGGGTTGCACCGCGAAGCGGCGGATGCCCAGGTGTTCGCCCGGCCGCAGGGGAGCGGCCGCCTCCACGAGGTCCCAGACTGCCGCGATCACCGGGTCCGCGGCGCGATCCTGGGGCAGCGGTGCGTCCAGCCGCAGGACGGCCATGAACGACACGGGTACGGGGGAGCCCGCGCAGCGGTGGACGCGGAAGGCCTCGGGCTGGCGGCGCACCCAGTGCGCGACCGCGGTCGCCGATGCCGGGCCTTCCGCCTCCTCGGCCATGCGCAGCAGGCCGGGCACGTCTTCGGGCCGCAGGGGAGTGTCTTCGATGTGCGGGTGCGTCCGGTAGTTGTACAGGTCGTCCGGTCCGCCTTGGTGGCGGAAGAGGAACATCCACTCGGCGACCCGCAGGGGCGCGTCGTCTTCGGCAGCGGAGCGTACGGCCTGCAGGCCGGCGAGGGAGATACGGACGCGTACGTCGTCGTAGCGCTCGGGGTCCCGCCAGCGCAGGTCGGCGGCGAGGATCGCCCGCACCGCGTCGTGCGGGTGCAGTCCCTCGGGGGTGGCCTCGAGGTAGGGCAGTTGGCGCAGCCAGGAGAACACCCTGTCGGTGTCCTCGTCGCCCAGCACCGCGCGCAGCAGGGGCTCGCGGGTGACGTAGGCCTGGGCGATGACCTCGAGGGCGCGCCGGTGGACGGCGCTGGGCAGGTCGCCCACGAGCCGTTCGACCAGGGTGGTCAGGACGTCGCCGGTCGGCTCCCACGGTGCGCCGGGTGCGGCCGGGGGCACGGAGGCGGCGAGCGAGAGGACGAGCGGGCTGCCTCCGGCGAAGGCGACGTAGGCGCCGCGCTGTTCGGCGGGGACACCCCGGGCGGCGAGCAGGGCGTGGGACTGGGCGGTGTCGAGCGGCCGAACGGCCAGTGCGGTGAAGAGCCGCGCCCACCCGGGATCCAGCGACCACTCGGGGTCGGGGGCGACCCGGCCGGCCACGACCACGACCGCGTGGTCGGCGAGCCGCGGCAGGAAGGTCTCGCGCAGCCATGCCTCGAGTGGCTGGCACTGCTCGAAGGTGTCGATGAGCAGCACCGTGCCGGGTACGGCGCAGGCCGGGGCCGCGGCCTCCTCGAGCCGGCGCGGATCGGAGTCGAGGAACCGTCCGTCCACGTGCGTCACGCGACGACCGGTGAGCTCGGCCTGCCGGGCGGCGTAGCGCAGCAAGGAGGTCTTGCCGATGCCGCCGGGACCGTGGAGGTAGGCCACGAGCGGAGCGTCCGCCGCGCCCGACAGCATCCGGTCGAGCACTGCCCGCTCCGGTTTCCTGCCCACCAGTGCACCGGTTCGCGCCGCGGCCAACCGGCCCGCCAGTCCTGCCGCTTCCAATCCCCGCTCTTTTCTGGCTCTGTCCTGCCTCCACGCTCGGCAGGAAACGGATGCTGGGGACTCGCCGCGACCCTGCGTCACCGGGCTGGATCACGTCGGCCTCTCACGTGCGGTGAGCGTCGGCCAACGGCCGGGCTCACCGGCCCTGCGTGCTACAGGAACTGCACAGCATGCGGTCCGGCGCACCCGGGACGGATCCTCATCGGGGATCAAGAGTAGGAACGGTCGCATGGAGGAAGCGTGTACGTTTGCGCCACCAGATGGGATTCCGGCGACATCTTCATCGGCGTCATCGGCGTCATCGGCGTCATCGGCGCGGAGGACACATGAGCAGCAGGCCGCGTTTCCATGGTCCGGGCGACAGGGTGGGCACGTTCACCGTCGACGCCAACTCCACCGGCACGGGCCGGGGAGCGTGGGAGCCGTTCATCGACACCTGGAACGACCGCATGGGAGACCTGTACCCCCTGCCGGAATTCAGCACTTCCACGATCGAGGGCTTCCAGGGAACGATGCGCTCGGTGACCCTGCAGGACACCGCCGTGAACGAGCTCTGGGGCTCCTCCCCCGTGAGCACCCGCGCAGTCGGGCGACACGAGCACGACGAGATCAGGTTGTACGTCGGACTGCGCGGCGCGGTGGCCCTGCAGGACCCGCACGATCAGGGCGGTGACGCGCACGTCTCGGCCGGCACCTACTTCATGCACCACGTCGTGACGGAGAACCACTTCCACACCACGCCCGAGATCGGCACCCGCATCTTCATCTTCCCCGGCGACGCCCTGCGGCACCTGGTCGCCGGGAAACCACGCGTCGGCCGGGCCGCTTCGCCCGCGGCGCAGATCCTCATGGCACACACCACCATGGTGCAGCGGGTGGTGAGCGGCCTCAGCCCGGCGGCCGCGCATGCGTCCCGCAACGCCCTGCTCGAACTGGCCAAGGGGCTGGTCCTCGATCACTTCGACGACCGTGAGCCCACCTTCGTCCCGGCACTGGCCCAGGCGGCCAAGGACCTGGCCGATGCCCGGCTCACCGAAGCCGACCTGTCGCCGGCCACGATCGCCGCGCATCTGCACGTCTCGGTCCGCACCCTGCAGCGGGCCTTCGCGCGTCTGGACGAGTCGTTCAGCGCCTATATCCGCCGCCGGCGCCTGGAGGAGGCGGCCGCGGTGTTGACGGCCCCCGGATCACACCTCACCGTCTCCGAGGCCGCCGCGCGCTGGCACTTCACCGACAGCAGCCACTTCATCCGTGCCTTCAAGAAGCACTACCAGGCAACACCGGCGCAATTCGCCCGCCGACCGGCCTGACGCCTCGGTCCCTCTCCGCCCCGTGCCGGTTCACCGGCGACTGCCGGGGCCGCCCCGGCGTCTCGCCGCATCCCGTCGCGCTGCGGTCCTCGGGGCTCCCACGACTGTCGAGTCCCTATGCCCGGCCTTTACGGCGGCGGGACGCGGCCGAGCGAGGCGGCGTCGCGCGCATATGGTCGCGTACCGGCGCCAGCAGGTCGGCGAGAGCCTTGACGTCGTCGCGTGAAAGCGGCTCGAACAGCAGGCCGCTGACCACCTCGACGTGACCCGGCAGCACCCTCGCAAGCAGCTCACGCCCGGCGTCGGTGATGGTGACGGTGATGCTCCGCTCGTCGTCCGGCGACGGAGCGCGCACGACCAGGCCCCTCTTTTCGAGTAGATCCACCTGGTAGGTCAGGCCGCTGCGGCTGTAGACGACGCCGTCGGCCAGGTCGGTCATGCGGTGGCTGCCCGTTGGCGAGTCTCCGAGGCGGGCCAGCAGCTGGAACTGCACATAGCTGAGATCACCGGTCTCGCGCAGCTGCTGCTCGACCGCATGCCGGAGCAGGCTGGTCACCTCGATGAGGTCGAAGTAGGCGCCGAGCTGTACGGGGTCGAGGGACGGCGGTGCATCAGACATGACCCGAGTCTACTGCTTCGAATTCGAAGAGTATGGCGCACCGCCGTGACCTCGTGAGCCCCCGCCGTGGGCAGTGTTGGGCCCGACTGAGCACCGCAGGACATGGAAGCCGGGCGGCAGGGCGGCGCAGGGTTGCGGAGAGGAAGGCGGCGCCGCCGCCCACGAACCCCGAGGATCGGCCATGAGCATCCCGTATCTCGCGCAACGCGAGGACCAGCAGCAGCTCGAGTGGATCGCCGGGAGCGTCTTCAGCGTCCTGCTCGACGCCGAGGCGACCGGGGGCCAGCTGACCGTCGGCCGCTTCGACGTCAGCAAGGGCGAGGCGCCGCCGTACCACGTGCACAACAACGAGGACGAGGTCTTCCTGCTCCTGTCCGGTTCGGCGCTGGTGTGGGCGGACGGCGTGGAGCACGAACTGCGGGAGGGCGGCATAGTCTTCCTGCCCCGGCGCATCCCGCACGGTTATCGCATCACCTCCGAGAAGGCGGACCTCCTGCTCATCTCGACCCCCGGCGGACTGGAGAAGATGTTCCGCCACGCGGGCCGTGACCTTCGCGAACCCCGCCCGGAGGGCTTCGAGATCTCCCCGCACCTGCTCGCCGAAGCCGCGGAACTGTCCGGCAACATCGTCCTCGGTCCTCCCCGGTGAGGGCACCACGGCCCGGCCGTGAGGCAGCAGCCATGAGCACGTTGCCGGGATGAGCACCGCCGCGTGGACTCCGGTGTCCCTGGCCGTCGTGAGTGCCGGTGCCGGCCGACCGCGCCCCACCCGCCTCCTCGCGGACTGGGCCGCCGAGGCCGTGTGCCGGTCGCTGGCGGCCGGCGGTGCGCGCGCCGAGGTGGAGGTGGTGGAGTTGCACCGGCTGGCGGCCGACCTCGCCGAGCACGCCGCCCACGGCCGCGCCAGCCGCGACCTGCGGGAGGCGATCGCGGCTGTCGTGGCGGCCGACGGGCTGGTGGTGGCGACCCCGGTGCTCGCTGCATCCCCGAGCGAGGTGTTCGACTCGTTCTTCGCCGTCCTGGGTGACGGAGTCCTCTCCGGCATGCCGGTGCTGCTGGCACTCGACAGCAACGCCCACCGGCAGCCGCCCGACCTCGCGCAGGTCATACGCAGGCGCCTGACCGGCGTACACGCCGACCCCGTGCCCACGGTCGTCGTCGCAGGCCCCGCCGACCGGCAGGCCACGGCCCGAAGCGACGCGGGACGGCTGCACGACCGCATCGACCGGGCGGCCACCGAACTGGCCGCGGCGATGCGCTCCCACCGGAGGTGACCGACACCACTTGCTTCGAATTCGAAGCAGAGGTACCGTCACCACAGTGCTTCGAATTCGAAGCACCTTGGATCGCAGTGAAAGTGAGAACCGAAATGAAGGCAGTGCGTTTCCACGAGTACGGCGACCCCGGCGTCCTGCGCTACGAGGACGTGGAGCTTCCCGTCCCCGGGGCCGGTCAGGTCCGCGTCCGCGTCGCCGCCACGACGTTCAACCCTGTCGACGGCAACATCCGCGGTGGCTTCATGCGCGGCC
Source organism: Streptomyces sp. NPDC007162 (assembly GCF_040634175.1). NCBI lineage: Bacteria > Bacillati > Actinomycetota > Actinomycetes > Kitasatosporales > Streptomycetaceae > Streptomyces > Streptomyces sp. NPDC007162. The sequence goes on along the minus strand of NZ_JBEYFC010000384.1, from coordinate 1,361 downwards.
CCATCCCGGTGGAGCTGCCGCACACGCCCGGTATCGACGTCGCCGGCACGGTCGACGCGCTCGGTGAAGGCGTGACCGGCCTCGCGGCCGGTGACCAGGTCGTCGGCTTCCTGCCGATGGACAAGCCCGGCGCCGCCGCGCAGTACGTCCTCGCGCCGGCCGAGATCCTCACGGCAGCGCCGAAGAGTCTCCCCCTGGCCGACGCCGCCGCGCTTCCCCTCGTGGGACTGACCGCCTACCAGGCCCTGTTCGACCACGCCAAGCTGACCGCCGGGCAGCGCGTGCTGATCAACGGCGCCGGCGGCGCGGTCGGCGGCTACGCCGTGCAGCTGGCCAAGAACGCCGGCGCCCACGTGATCGCCACGGCCGGCCCGCGCAGCGCAGAGGCGGTCACGTCCGCCGGTGCCGACGAGGTCATCGACCACACGACCACGGGCGTGCCTGACGGGGTGGCCGAGCCGGTCGACGTGGTGCTCAACCTCGCCCCGGTCGACCCGGCCGAGCTGGCCGCGCTGGTCACGGTGATCCGTCCGAGCGGCGTCCTGGTCAACACGACCGTGTGGATGCCCGCCCCCTCCGACGAAGACCGCGGCGTGCGGGGCATCGACCTGTTCGTCCGCAGCGACGCCGCCCAGCTGGCGCAGCTGGTGGCCCTGGTCGACTCCGGCGAACTGCGCGTCGACGTCGCCGAGCGGGTGCCGCTGGCCGAACTGCCGACCCTGCACGCTCGCGCCGCCGAAGGCGCGGTGCACGGCAAGGCCGTCGTCGTGCCGCCCACCGTCTGACTCCGGAAGGCGGGAACCATGTCGCTCGGCCTGGATCCCGAGATCGCCGCGGCGCCGGCCCCGACGGCCTGAGCAGTCATCACGGTCGGCACCACGGCACGGGCCGACCCCGGCCTACCGGCTCGCCTCCGCTCGGGCGCCCCGCTCAACCAGGCCGACCCGGCCCCCTTCTACGGCGGCGAGCACCGCGGCCACACCGACTGCCCCACCCTCGCCGCGGCGTCCGCCGGCGGTGCCGAACGCACGAAACGACGTTCGTCCTGGTATCGGGAGCGTGGCTCGGGGAGTGGAGCCGGCATCCGGTCGCGCGCATCCTGCGGGAGCACGGCCATCGTGTGCACACCGTCACGCTTCCCGGCCTGTCCTACGGCAGCTCTCCGACCGGACTGCGGCTGAGCGACGCCGTCGACCATGTCGTCGGTCGGCCACAGCTGGGGCGGCTACCCGGTCACCGGCGCCGCGCAGGCACTGGCCGACCGCGTACGGCGCGTCGTCTGCTACAACGCGGTCGTACCCGAGCGGGGTGTCTCGACGGCCGAGGAGAACGAGGCGTACGGCGTACTCATACGCGAGTCC
>NZ_JBEYFC010000383.1:0-8920 GCF_040634175.1 Streptomyces sp. NPDC007162 | reverse complement strand
GGCCACCGCCGTCGTGACCTCGGCGATGTTGCGCACCTGGATGGTCAGGTTGTTGGAGTGGCTGTACTCCTTCTGCGGGAAGCCCCGCATGCCGGAGACCACGTTGTCGCCGAGGACCTTCGCCTGCCGCAGCGCGTGCTGCGCGTTCGGCGGGCACCAGGCGTTCTCGACGCCGGCCTTGCGGGCGGCGACGTCCGGCACCTGGGCGTTGTCGCCCGCGGCCCAGATGTAGTCGGTGCCCTGCACCTGGAGGGTGGGGGCGGTGTCCACGTGACCGCGGGGGCCCAGCGGCAGACCGTAGCGGGCGAGCGCCGGGTTCGGCTTGACGCCGGCCGTCCAGACGATCGTGTTGGAGTCGACCTCGAGGCCGTTCTTCAGCACCACGTGACCGTCGACGCAGGAGTCCATCGAGGTGGAGAGGTAGATCTCCACACCGCGGCTCTCCAGGTGCTCCTTGCCGTACAGGCCGAGCTTCGGACCGACCTCGGGGAGGATCTTGTCGGCGGCGTCGACCAGGATGAAGCGCATGTCCTCGCGGGACACGTTCTTGTAGTACTTCGCCGCGTCGCGGGCCATGTCCTCGACCTCGCCGATGGTCTCCGCGCCCGCGAAGCCACCGCCGACGAAGACGAAGGTGAGCGCCTTGCGGCGGATCTCCTCGTCGGTCGTGGAGTCGGCCTTGTCCAGCTGCTCCAGGACGTGGTTGCGCAGGCCGATGGACTCCTCGATGCCCTTCATGCCGATGCCCTGCTCGGCGAGGCCGGGGATCGGGAAGGTGCGGGAGACCGCGCCGAGTGCGATGACCAGGTAGTCGAAGGGCAGCTCGTACGCCTCGCCGACCAGCGGGGCGATCGTGGCGACCTTGCGGTCCTGGTCGATGGTGGTGACCCGGCCGGTGAGGACCTCCGCCTTCGGCAGCACGCGTCGCAACGGGACGACGACGTGCCGAGGGGAGATGCTGCCGGCGGCGGCTTCGGGGAGGAAGGGCTGGTAGGTCATGTACGACCGGGGGTCGACGACCGTGACGGTCGCCTCGCCGTAGCGCATCTTCTTGAGGATGCGCCGAGCTGCGTACAGGCCTACGTACCCACCGCCTACTACGAGGATCCTGGGACGCTCCGTGGTGCTCATGGCATCGAGTATCCACCCGCCCGGAGAGGCCCGCTCGTGCGCCCCTTCACAAGCTTTCACGGGGGTCGTGCTACACTCCGCGGCCCACGTGACACAGGTCATGGTCGCCGAGGGGAACCCACTTCCGATACGACCCGTTGTCAATGCCGCGTGAGCTGCCTCTCCAGGCTTCCGGGGGCATCGTGAGGGCACCCGATGTCACCCGCACGAGCGCCTCCCGGAACGCTCCCTGGACGCTCTCCTGAGCACCCGCGAAGGCCTGTTGAGACCCCTTACGGCCCAACGGACCCCTGCGGACCCCTCAGCTGCGCCGAATTCCTTGTGAAGAACTTCACGAAGCTTTCCGACGGAGTGTCGTGGCACGGCGTGTCACGGGCCGAAAAACCGCTCATCCGTAGACCTGACCTGCTCAGTCGAGGCCTCCGACACGGCTACGCGAGGGACCAGGCAATGCCGTCCAGGATGTCGTGCTCGCTCACCACGACCTCCGTCGCCCCCACCCGTTCCATGATCGACTGAAGGACGAGGGCGCCCGCGGCGATCACGTCCACCCGGCCGGGGTGCATGGAGGGAACGGCCGCCCGCTCGGCGTGCGTCGACCGCAGCAGCCACTCGGTGATCTCCCGGACCCGGGCGTAGGGGATGCGGGAGTGGTGGATGGCGGCGGAGTCGTACTCCGGCAGGTCCTGGTGGATCGCCGCGAGGGTGGTGACGGAGCCCGCGAGACCGACCAGGGTGCGCGCCTCGCGCAGCGGCACGGTCTCCTCCGCGAGATCGAGGGCGCGCTCGATGTCGGCCCACATGGAGGCGGTCTCGGCCTCGGTCGGCGGATCGCTGACCCGCCCCTCGTGCACCAGGTGCCGCTCGGTCATCCGCACACAGCCCACGTCCACCGACCGGGCGGCCCGCACGTGCTCGGCGCCCACGACGAACTCCGTCGACCCGCCGCCGATGTCCACGACGAGGAACGGCTTGGCGAGGTCGTCGCGGCCCACCAGCTCCCTCGTCGCGCCCGTGAAGGAGAACTCCGCCTCCTGGTCGCCGCTGATGACCTCCGGCTCCACGCCGAGGATGTCCAGCACGCCGCGCACGAACTCGTCCCGGTTCTCGGCGTCCCGGGACGCCGAGGTGGCCACGAACCGCAGCCGCTCCGCCCCGTACTCCTTGATGACCGCCGCGTACTCACGGCAGGCCGCGAAGGTCCGCTCCAGCGCCTGGGGCGCGAGCCGCCCGGTCCGGTCGACCCCCTCCCCGAGCCGCACGATCACCATCCGCCGGTCCAGGTCGACGAGCTCCCCGGTCTCCGGGTCCGCGTCGGCGACGAGGAGCCGGATGGAGTTGGTGCCACAGTCGACGGCGGCGACGCGGGTCACTTGTCGTCCTCCGGGGTGTGCGCCGAAGCGTGGTCACCGGCGAGCGTCACACAGGCCCCCTTGGCCCACCACTCCGGCAGCATCGCGATCGCCTCGTCGCCGAGCGGGTTGACGCCCGGCCCCGCCGCCAGCGAGTGCGCCACGAGCACGTGCAGGCACTTCACCCGGTCCGGCATCCCCCCGGCGCTGGGGAACCCGGTCAGTTCCTCGATCTCGTCCCGGCGCCGGATGTAGTCCTCGTGCGCGGCCCGGTACGCCGCCGCCAGCTCCGGATCACTCTCCAGCCGCGCCGTCATCTCCTTCATCACGCCGTTGGCCTCGAGGGTCCCGATCGCGGACGCGGCCTTCGGGCACGTCAGGTAGTACAGCGTCGGGAACGGCGTCCCGTCCGGCAGCCGCGGCGCGGTCTCCACGACGTCCGGCTGCCCGCAGGGGCACCGGTGCGCGATCGCCCGCAGCCCGCGCGGCGGCCGCCCGAGCTGCTGCTTGAAGGCCTCGACGTCGGCGTCGGTGGGCTCGGTACGCGGAGTGGAGGGCGGAGGCGTGTGCATGACTGTGTTCTGCGTGGCTTTCTGTCGGTTCACTGGTCGGACGCGTCGGACTTGTCGACGCCGTCCCAGACGTTCGCGTACCAGGGCCGGTCGGCCGCCCCGAGGTATGCGCGCGCCTGCCTGGCGGCACCGGGGTCGATCACGACGTAGCCGGTCTCCCCCGGCATCACGTAGTGCAGTCGCTGCCGGATCTGCTGCTCGGCGTACGAGTCGTCCTGCCACCGCGCCTTCAGGTCGCGCAGCTGCTCGACCCGCTGTCTGGCCTGCCGCTGCTGACGCTGCTGGTCGGCGATCTCGGCGCGCTGGGAGACGTACTGCCGCATCGGATAGGCGAGCGCCACGACCATCGTGCACAGCACGATCGCGAGCAGCGCCGCACGGCCGGTGAGCCGGGATCGGCGGGCCTGACGTTTGGTCTGGGAGCGGTAGACCCGGGCCGCCGTCTGCTCGCCGAGCAGCTTGAGCCTGGTCGCGGTGGAGAACCGGTCCCGGTCCCTCACGGCCATGTCCCCGCCTCCCTGATACGTGCGTACGTCCCCGCACACGGTACGGGACCGGGTACGGGGACGTTCGTACGACTGGCTAAGCCTTACCCACTAGAGGGGGTACCGGCTCAGCCCTTGAAGCGGGGGAACGCGGAGCGGCCGGCGTACACCGCCGCGTCGTCGAGGATCTCCTCGATGCGCAGCAGCTGGTTGTACTTGGCGACGCGCTCGGAGCGGGCCGGGGCGCCGGTCTTGATCTGGCCGCAGTTGGTGGCGACGGCCAGGTCGGCGATGGTGACGTCCTCGGTCTCGCCGGAGCGGTGGGACATCATGCACTTGAAGCCGTTGCGCTGGGCGAGCTCGACGGCGTCCAGGGTCTCGGTGAGCGAGCCGATCTGGTTCACCTTCACCAGGAGGGCGTTGGCGGTGCCCTCCTCGATGCCGCGGGCCAGGCGCTCCGGGTTGGTGACGAACAGGTCGTCGCCGACGATCTGCACCTTGTCGCCGAGCTTGTCGGTGAGGACCTTCCAGCCCGCCCAGTCGTCCTCGAACAGCGGGTCCTCGATGGAGACCAGCGGGTAGGAGGCGACGAGCTCCTCGTAGTACTCGGTCATCTCGGCGGCCGAGCGGGACTTGCCCTCGAACTCGTACTTGCCGTCCTTGTAGAACTCGGACGCGGCGACGTCGAGCGCGAGCGCGATCTGCTCGCCGGGGACGTAACCGGCCTGCTTGATGGCCTCCAGGATGAGGTCGAGCGCGGCGCGGTTGGACTCCAGGTTCGGGGCGAAGCCGCCCTCGTCGCCGAGGCCGGTGGCCAGGCCCTTGCCCTTCAGGACCTTCTTCAGGGTGTGGTAGACCTCGGCACCCCAGCGCAGCGCCTCGGAGAAGGACTCCGCGCCGATCGGGGCGATCATGAACTCCTGGATGTCGACGTTGGAGTCCGCGTGCGAGCCGCCGTTGAGGATGTTCATCATCGGCACCGGCAGCAGGTGCGCGTTCGGGCCGCCCAGGTAGCGGAACAGCGGCAGGTCGGACGCCTCGGAGGCGGCGTGCGCGACGGCCAGGGAGACACCGAGGATGGCGTTGGCGCCGAGCGAGCCCTTGTTGTCGGTGGCGTCCAGGTCGAACATGGCCTGGTCGATCAGGCGCTGCTCGGTGGCGTCGTAGCCGACCAGCTCCGGGCCGATCTGCTCGATCACGGCGAGGACGGCCTTCTCGACACCCTTGCCGAGGTAGCGGTTGGGGTCGCCGTCACGGAGCTCGATGGCCTCGAAGGCACCGGTGGAGGCGCCGGAGGGAACGGCGGCACGACCCGTGCTGCCGTCGTCGAGGCCGACCTCGACCTCGACCGTGGGGTTGCCTCGGGAGTCCAGGATTTCCCGGGCTACGACGACGTCGATGGACGGCACGAGCATCTCCTTCTTGGGATGTGACGCTGGTTGTGCGGGGCGCACGCGGACCTGGTCGGCCCTTGCTCAGCCTTGCGACTAGAGCCTAACCGTCCCAGGGCCGTCAGCCAGCCGACCGACCGGCCCGTGGACACCCTGACGGTACTCATTGTTCATGCGCGGAACAAAGGGGGGCCCGATGAAGAACGGGAGAAGAGCGGGTCAAGGAGTGTGGCCGCAAAGAGAAACCCCGCTCCGGTGCGTTCGGGGGAAAACGCACCGGAGCGGGGGCCCGTGGGGGACGGGGGCTGAGCCTTACTTCAGGTGCAGCTGCTGGCCCGGGTAGATGACGTCGGCGTCGTCGACGATGTCCTTGTTCAGCTTGAACAGGGCCTGCCAGCCGCCCTTGACCTTGTGCTTCTCGGCGATCGAGCTGAGGGTGTCGCCCTTGACGACCTTGTACTCGCCGTCGCCCTTCCTGACCTTCTTGCCGGTCGGAGTGGTGACGGTCTTCTTGGCGGCCGGACGCTCGGCGGACCGGGAGGCGGGCTGGGTGTCCGTCGTGCGGCTGCTCGTGCCGGCGCCGCTGCTCGACGAGCCGGAGGAGCTGGAGCCGGAGGAGCTGGAGCCGCCGCCCGTGTAGGCGGCGCCGGACAGGCCCTTGCCGCAGACCGGCCAGGCACCCTTGCCCTGGGCGGCGAGGACCTTCTCGGCGATCTGGATCTGCTGCGCCTTGGTGGCCTGGTTGGCCTGCGGGGCGTAGGCGGTGCCGCCGTACGCGGCCCAGGTGGAGGCGGAGAACTGCAGACCGCCGTAGTAGCCGTTGCCGGTGTTGATGGCCCAGTTGCCACCGGACTCGCACTGGGCGACGGTGTCCCACTCGGAGGCGGTGGCGGCGGAGGCGCTGCCGACCGCCATCAGCGGGGCGGCGACGGCGGCACCGGTGACACCGGCGACGGCGATGGCGCGGACGGCCTTGGACGGACGACGGTGCTTGCCCTTGCCGGAAAACAGCATGGAAGATCCCCTCACCGACGCCTGCGAGGTGAGCTGTCGGGTTCGGGCCGGTTGAGTTGCCCGGCCGCACGTCCGCTTTCGCGAGACGCGCGGCTCCACCCCTAGCCGGTTCCGGCGGCCTTTCGGCCGTGAGGCCCCTGAGGGCTCAACTGCCGGACCCGGCGCTTACCTTGGGTCCCCCGCTCCTGCCTACGGCGCTTGACGCGACGACTGTTCCCGGGCGGCCGCTGGCAGGACTCGGCGTTGCGACAGCCGGGGCTCGTGGTGACGAGCGGCCTTGACCGTAAACAGACGATCAGGTGAATTTCAAAGATGATCAGGGCTTCTGAGACTCATCCCACACTTTCACCAAAACAGACATTAACCTCGAAGCGGGACGCCAACTCCCGCTACTTTTGGCCCGTTTCGCTGCCGAGTTTCAGGGTCTGACCGGGGGCGATGTCGTTCGGGTCGGTGCCGATGTCCGCCTTGTTCGCGGCATAGAGCGCGCGCCACCCGCCGTCGAGACCAAGGGAGTCGGCGATGGAGGCGAGGGTGTCACCGTCGCGGACGGTGTAGGTGCCGGCGTCGACGGAGGCGTGACGACCGGAGGATGCCGCCTTCTGACCGTTTGTCACGTTTTCATCCGCCGAGTCACCGCGATGCTTGCCACCGCCACTGACGGCACCCGTGTCGACCAGGCTCCAAGAGCTGCCGGTCTGCCACGAATTGTCCGAGTCGTCACCTGCGTCCGGGACCACCGGGTTCTCGCTCGCCTCCGTGGCGGCGGAGGCGGAAGGCGTCGACTTGCCTGCCTTGTCTTCCTTGCCCGACTTGTCGGGGGTGGCCGCCTTGGAGTCGCCGCTCGCACTGGAACTCGGGGCGGGGGACGCGGATTCGGTCCCGGAACCCTTCGCCGTGGACGAGGCACCGGAGTCGGTCGAGGAGGACGAGTCCGACAGCCCGGAGGACGAGTCGGCGGAATCGGAGGAACCGGACGAATCATTCGATCCGTCGAGGCCCGTGTCGACGTTCACCGAGACGTCGTCCGACGAGAGCCCGGCCAGCAGGGCGCAGGTCCGCCAGGGCTTGGTGCCCTGGTCGGCGAGTATCTTCTCGGCGACCGCGATCTGCTGCGAACGGCTCGCCTGGTCGGGCGTGGCGGCGTAGTCCGTGCCGCCGTACTTGTCCCAGTCATCCTGGGACATCTGCAGCCCGCCGTAGTAGCCGTTGCCGCTGTCCATGCTCCACGAGCCGGCGCTCTCGCACTCGGCCACCTTGTCCCAGGTGGTGCCGTCGGCCGCGTTGGCGCTCGCCGCACCGAGCAGCGGGATCGCGATGGCGGAGCCGGTCACTCCGGCCGCGACGAGAAGAGCCGGAGCCTGACGGGGGCGACGGTGACGACCGTTCCCGGAGAGCATGCGGAAACCTTTCGAGCGACAGCGGTGACCTGCGCGACGGGTCCCGCAGGGGCGCCGCGCTGATGGGTGAACGTATCGGCAGACGATCACTTGTCACAAGTCAATCCCTTGCAGATCACGTGAAGATCACAGACGTGAGCGCGCCTCACGTTCTGCTCGACCGCCCCGAGACGGCGTGCACGGACCGCCTCCGGATACGGTCTTCCCGTGAACGTCCCGAACACCGCTCCTGAACTCTTCAGCTGGGAGTTCGCCGCCGACCCCTACCCGGCCTACGCCTGGTTGCGCCAGCATTCCCCCGTTCACTGGACGAAGCTTCCCAGCGGGGTGGAGGCATGGTTGGTGACCCGCTACGCCGACGCACGTCAGGCTCTCGCGGACGGGCGGCTCTCGAAGAATCCCGACCATCACGCCGAGGATGCACACGGCAAGAGCAGAACCGGCATCCCCGGTGAGCGCAGCGCCAACCTCATGACGCATCTGCTCAATATCGACCCGCCGGACCACACACGTCTGCGCCGCCTCGTCTCCAAGGCGTTCACTCCGCGCCGTGTGGCACACATGGCGCCTCGTGTGCAGGAGCTGACCGATGACCTCATCGACCGGTTCGCTCCGCAGGGCAGGGCCGACCTCATCCACGACTTCGCCTTCCCCCTTCCCATCTACGCGATCTGCGACCTGCTCGGCGTGCCGCACGAGGACCAGGACAAGTTCTGCGAGTGGGCCGGCATGATGATCCGGCACGGAGGAGGCCCGCGCGGCGGCGTCGCCCGGTCCGTCAAGAAGATCCGCGACTACCTTGCCGAACTCATCCACCGCAAACGCGGTGACCTCGGCGATGACCTGATCTCAGGGCTCATCCGCGCCTCCGACCACGGGGAACACCTCACCGAGAACGAAGCCGCCGCAATGTGCTTCGTGCTTCTGTTCGCGGGTTTCGAGACCACCATCAACCTCATCGGCAACGGCGTGTACGCACTGCTGCGCAACCCCGCACAACGGGCACGGCTCCTGCAGTCGATCGAGGCCGGCGACACCGGGCTGCTCGACACCGCGGTCGAAGAGCTGCTCCGCTACGACGGACCGGTGGAGCTGGCCACCTGGCGGTACGCCACCGAACCCCTCACCATCGGCGGCCAACGGATCGCCACCGGCGACCCGGTGCTTGTCGTCCTTGCCGCCGCCGACCGCGATCCGGCACGGTTCCCTGAGCCCGACACCCTCGACCTGGCCCGCGTGGACAATCAGCATCTCGGATACGGCCACGGCATCCACTACTGTCTCGGTGCCCCCTTGGCCCGTCTCGAAGGCCGTACCGCGCTCGAAACCCTGCTGCGCCGTCTCCCCGACCTCCAGCTCGCGGCACCCCCCGCCGACCTGCGCTGGCGGGGCGGGCTCATCATGCGAGGGCTACGGGAACTCCCTGTGCAGTTCACCGCACGCTGATCAGGAGCCCTCCACCGCCCTGATCGCGTCCCGGGACACCGCGGCCCGGCTGAGCCAGACCGTCCGCCGGCGCAGCCGCACCGAGGCGGCCAGGAACTCCACCGCGCTGCGGGTCAGGAAGGTGTCACC
>NZ_JBEYFC010000382.1:0-8931 GCF_040634175.1 Streptomyces sp. NPDC007162 | reverse complement strand
GACTCCGAGGTCGTGCAGGTACTGCTTGAGGCGCCCTCCGCGGCGGCCGCGGCCCGGACACCCTCGAGTTCCTCGTCGGTGAAAGAGACGTTCAGGGAAGGCATGGCATCGATGGTACCTACTAGGTGCCTGGCCGGTAAAGCGCGTCCGACGTCGATCAAGGCTCGGGTCATGTCCCCGAGCCTCACCGGCGGGGTCACCGGGGCGACAGGCCTCATCGGGTCCCGGTGCGGACGGATCCGGTCACGGGGGCGGACCCGGTGCCGGCTTCGTGATCGGCGTCGCCCTGCCCGTCGGCGGCGACCTGGATGCGGTCCGTCGTCGCGCGCGGCGACCATCCGCATCGCTCGCGCCCCGTGAGCGGCTCCCGCCACAGGGGCTTCACCGCCGGCGCCGCTTCACCTGGCCAAAGGGCGGTCAGGTCTGGGACTGTGCGGTGAAATTCGAGATCCCACGGGCGGCTCCCGGCGCACCGGACTGTGCGGTGATGGCGGCCAGTTGGCGAAGGGTGAGGTCGAGTACGCGGAGGAGAGCCGCTGTCCGGCGGCCGTCACCGGTCCAGCTGTTCGTCTCCTCGGCCCGCTCGTACGCGGCCGTGTCCATTCCGACGGCGTGGGCGACCTTCGCCGCACTGAGCTGGCGCGCGAGACGGTGCTCCCTCAGGGTGCGCGGCTCCTGGATCTCCATCAGGTCCGTGGTCCGGCACCAGAGGATGTCCGCGAGGACGAACAACTCGTTCTCGGTGGGGCGGTACTCACCGACTTCCCACGCGTGGATGACCGAGATGTCGACGGCAACCCCGCAGGCGTTCATCTGTTCCGTCACCTGCTGGGGCGACAACCCCAGACTCTGTCTGGCCGACATGGCGACGACGGGTGAGAACGGCGGTCGGTTCACTGGCCGGCCCTTCCTGTTGCTGATGGCGCAGACCGCGTCCGCTGGCACGATCTCGAGCAGAGTCTCGCCGCAGGCAGCCGCGGCCGCGACAGGATGACCGCACTCCTGCGCGCCCGTCCCCCACACCTGCCTTCTCGTCCGGTTCGAAGGCCCCTCGCCCCCGGCCCCGAGGGACACGCGTGTGCTGTTCTCCGGGGCAGCCCTGAAGGACGGGCGCCGCGGCGGCTTCGTTCGGCGCCGTGGTTCAGCGGCCGCGCAGGGCCGCGCCGATGGCCCGCCCCGTCTGCTGGACCACGCCCACGAGCCGGTCGAGACTGTGGGTGGGATCGGTCACCAGGGCGAGGGACGCCAGCGGGATGCCGTTCGGACCGTACAGGGGCACGGCGACGCAGCACACGCCGGCCACCACCGTCTGCCGGTCGAGGGCGGCGCCGTGCTCCCGGATCGCCCGGGCCTCCTGTTCCCAGGCCGCGGGCACCGGCCCCGGCGGGAGCCGCGGGTGCGCCGCGGCGGCCAGCACCTTGCCCGCCGCGGTGAACCACGGATACGTCACGTCGTCAGCGCCTCGGCCGAGCGCCCCGGCGCTGTCGCCGGGCGTCCGGTCCAGGACCAGCGTCCGCCCCTCCCGCAACACGTTGACGGTCACGGTCGCCCCGGTGAGCGCCGCGAGCCGGCGGGCCGGTGCGCGGGCCGCGGCGCGCAGGCCCGGGTGCGGCTGCCAGCCCTGGCCGAGCCGGAAGATCCGCGGCCCCATGCGGTAGCCGCCGCTCCGCCGCTCGACGGCTCCCAGTTCGACCATCTGCTCCAGGAGGCGGTACGCGGTCGACTTGGGCAGCCCGCACTGTGCCGCGATCCTGGTCAGCCCGGCCCCTTCGGTCCGCTCCACCGCTTCCAGCAGGGCGAACGCGCCCTCCAGCACACTCCTTCCGCCGCTGTCCGACGCCACCCGCACCGGTGGCCTTCTCGTCGCCGTCGCTGCCCGTCGTCCGTTCACGTTCGGCTCCCCCGGATACCGCCCGGCCGGCGCGGCGCGCCGCCGTTCCCCGTGTGCGGTGCGCCGCCGTGCCCGGCGGCTCCCCGTCCCAGCAGACTGAAGTCCCTGTCATGAGACTGACGTCCGGGTGTGGCTGGAAACGTTGTCGATAGGTTGTCGCCCCGCGCGAGAAAGTGCGCATGGAGTGAAGACGAACCGCACGAGGAGTGTGGACAGCGTGGTGGAACTGCGTCTTCTCGGTCCGGTGGAGCTCTCCTCACAGGGCCTGACCACCGAGGTCGGGCCACCGCAACGCCGTACGGTACTGGCCGCGCTGGCGGTGGATTCGGGCCGCCCCGTGCCGGCCGACGTACTGATCACCAGGGTCTGGGGCGCCGACCCGCCGGACGGGGCGCGGCGCGCGCTGCACGCCCATGTGGCCCGGCTGCGCCGGCTGTGCGAGCGGACCGCCGCACCGGGGCATCCCCGGCTGCACCTGGCGCGCAGGTCGGGCGGATACCTTCTGGAGGCCGGCCCGGACCAGGTGGACATCCACCGGTTCCGGCAGCTGGCCGGCCGGGCCCGGGAGACGGGGTGCCCGGACGGGGAGCGGGCGGCGCTGCTGCGCGAGGCGCTCGGGGTGTGGCGCGGGGAGCCGCTGGCGGGGCTGGGCGGGCAGTGGGCGGCGCGGGTGCGCGAGGCGTGGCGGCGGCAGCACGTGGACGCCGCCGTCGCCTGGGCCCGGGTCGAGTCACGCGTCGGCGATCCCGTCTGTGTGATCGGTCCGCTGACCGAACTGCTCGACCAGTACCCGCTGGTGGAGCCGCTGACCGAGGCGCTGATGCGAGCGCTGCACGCCGCCGGGCGCGGCGCCGAGGCGCTGGACACCTATGCCGCGGTCCGCAAGCGGCTCGCCGAGGAACTGGGTGTCGACCCCGGAGCGGACCTGCGCCGGCTCCACGAGGAGATCCTGCGGGGAGGTCCGGCCGAATCCGTCGTACGACCGCCGTCCCGTACCCCGGTCCGGGCCGCTCCCCCGGCGCCGCCGGCCGAGCCGATCGTCTGGCCGAGCGCGCTGCCGGGCCAACTCCCCATGGGTGTGCATGGTTTCACCGGGCGGGAGAGGGAACTCGCCCAGCTGGAGGACATATGCGCCGAGGCGGCGGACCATCCGTCGGCGGTGGTGATCACGGCGGTGTCCGGTACGGCCGGGGTGGGCAAGACGGCGCTCGCCCTGCACTGGGCGAGGCGGGCCCGAGGTGCCTTCCCCGACGGCCAGTTGTTCGTGGACCTGCGCGGGTTCGCTCCGGGCGGCTCGGCGATGGGCCCGGCGGAGGCGGTACGGGGGTTCCTCGACGCCCTGGGTGTGCCGCCGGCCCGGATCCCGGCCGGCCTGGAGGCGCAGGTGGGGCTCTACCGCAGCCTGCTGACGGGGCGTCGGATGCTGGTGGTGCTGGACAACGTCCGGGACACCGAGCAGGTGCGTCCGCTGCTGCCCGGGTCCCCGGGCTGTCTGGCGCTGATCACCAGCCGGCGGTCGCTGACCGGGCTGGTCGCCGCCGAGGGGGCACGGCTGGTGACCGTCGGCATGCTGGGCCCCCGTGAGGCACGCGAGTTGCTGATCGTCCGGCTGGGCGCGGACCGGGTCACGGCCGATCCGGATGCCGTGCGGGAGATCATCGGCCGATGCGCCGGCCTGCCCCTCGCACTCGCGATCGTCGCCGCCCGGGCCGCCACCCAGCCCGAGCTGCCGCTGGCGGTCCTCGCCGGTGAACTGCGCGGCGTCGATGGGCGGTTGGACGCGCTCGACGGCGGTGAGGCCGGCAGTGCGGTACGGGCGGTGTTCTCCTGGTCGTACCAGGCGCTCGACCCGGTGGTCGCCCGGCTCTTCCGATTACTGGCCCTGCATCCCGGACCGAGCGTCGCGCTGCCCGCCGTCGCCGCCCTGGCCGGCCTGCCGACGGCGCGCGCCGGGGTCCTGGTGCGGGAGCTGGTGCGCGGACACCTGCTCGTCGAACAGCCCGCGGGCCGGTACGCCTTCCACGACCTGCTGCGTACCTACGCCGCCGAACTCCTCGCCGCGTACGACGGCAAGGAGGCCCGACGGACCGCGGCGGGCCGGATGTTCGACCACTATCTGCACACCGCCCACCGGGCGGACGCCCTGTTGACGCCCCGCTCCGACCCGGCTCCGCTGCCGCCCGCCCGCGAGGGTTCCTCGGCCGAGGAACTGGCCGACCACCGGCAGGCGCAGGCGTGGTTCACGGCCGAGCATCCGGTCCTGCTGGCCGTCGTGGAGCGGGCGCGCGAGGCCGGTTTCCCCGGCCACAGCTGGCGCCTCGCCTCCGCGCTGACGACCTATCTCGACCGGCACGGTTACTGGCGGGCGCTGCTGGCGGCGCACACCACGGGGCTGGACGCGGCCCGGCGCAAGGACGACCGCGCCGGGCGGGCCGAAGCCCACCGCGGCCTCGGGCTCGGCAACGACCGACTGGACCGCCGCGACGAAGCCCGTGCCCACTACCTGCGCGCGCTGGAACTGTTCGGCGAGACCGGCAGTCACCCCGGGCAGGCCCGCATCCATCAGCACCTGTCCCGGATGTCCGAGGCCCAGGGCCGGCACGAGCAGGCGCTCGGCCACGCCCACGACAGCCTCGCCCACCACCGTGCCGCCCACGACCTGGCCGGACAGTCCGCCGCGCTGAACCACATCGGCTGGATCCTCGCCCAACTCGGCGACCACCAGGAGGCCCTGGCACACTGCCGGCGGGCTCTCGAACTCGCGCGGGAGACGGGGGACCTCAACGGGCAGGCCCACATCCAGGACAGCCTCGGCTACGTCCAACGCCGGCTGGGCCGCCACTCCGAGGCCCTCGACCACTACCTGCGGGCCCGTGTCCTGTTCCACCAGACCGGTGACCGCCACGGCGAGGCCGCTGCTCTGGCCTGCCTCGGCGACGTCCACGACACCGCCGGGCGTCCGCGTCCCGCCCGCGCCGCGTGGGCCCAGGCTCTGGCCGTCACCGCGGAACTCGGTGTCCCGGACGGGGATCCGCTGCGGGTCCGGCTCCGCGAACGACTCGACGCCGACTCCGCCCGCGGTGCCGCCACGCGACGCCCGCACCCGGCCCCGGCCCCGGACTGAGGCCGGGGCCGGCATGGCAGCCGTCCGGCCGTTCCCGGCCTTGCTCAGCTGGTGAAGGTGAACCAGTTGATGTTGGTGAAGTCCGAGCTGCTGCCAGCGAAGACCAGGTAGACGTCGTGGACACCGGTGGCGGAGGCGACGATGTTCGCGGGCACCGTCTGCCAGTTCTGCCAGCCCCCGTTGTTGGCGAAGTCGATCTCGGCGATCTTCGTGCCAGTGGTGCTGTCGAGGCGCACCTGTACGGCGCCGCTGACACCGGAGGCTGCGCCCGACGCCAGCCGGGCCTTGAACTGGTTCGGCGGGACCGAGCCGAAGTCGACGGAGGAGAACCTGAGCCAGTCCCCGTCGGAGATGTAGCCCACGTCGCTGCCGCCGCCCGTGTCGGAGCAGGTCTCGGTCGAGGTTCCGCTCTGCGCCGAGTAGGACTCGGCCTGGATGGTGCTGTACGCGCTGACGGCGCCCGAGCCCGGGCTCCCCGGTCCGCTGCCCGCGCCGGCACCGAGGGTGACGGTCCACGAGGTCGGCGCGCCGTCCTGGAGGTGGCCGTCCACCGGGGCCGAACCGGTGGGGCCGACGTCGTCGTAGGGGAAGGCGTAGCCGATGCTGGCGTACTGGTGGACGAGCCGTGCGTAGTGGTTGGTGACCGCGTCCTGGTAGTACTGCGCGGGTGCCACGCCGCCGGGCTGGTTGTTCCCGCCCGGGACCAGCAGCGAGCTCCGGTTGAGCGCGGCGGCGAGCCGGGCGGCGATCGCTCCGCGCGCGTCCGACCCCGAGTTGTAGAGGGGGCCGGAGGCGCAGCCGAAGATGTCGGCGGCGCTCGGCTTGGTGAACGGCACACCGTTGGTGTTCAGGCCGGAGAAGACGATGGCACCGCCGGAGACGGTCCCGGTGTAGGAGCCGATGCCGCCCTGGCCGTCGACGGTCAGCGGGGTGGCCGCGTAGTGGTTCCAGACCCGGTTCAGATAGTCGTCCCAGTAGCCGCCGAAGTCGACCGGTGAGTGCGAGGGCGACAGGACGCGCAGGACGGCACCGGAGGAGTCGGTGACCACCAGTCTGTCCCAGGGCGCTCCGTCGGAGGCGTGCTGGGCGCGCAGGCCCGAGGCGATGGCGGCGAGGGCGCCCGAGGGCAGGGGACTGACCGACTGGTTGCCTCCGCTGCCCGTGCTGGCCATCGAGACCGGCAGCGCGACCATGTCGACGTAGGAGATGTTGGCGTAGAGGTTGGCGCTGTTGAAGGTGAACTCGCAGAACGTCCAGTTGGTGGCCCAGTTGGGGTCGGAACTGACCAGGGCGGGCTGCACCAGGCCGGGTACGGTGCCCGGGTTGACGAAGAACTGGAGTTTCTGCCCGACCGAGAACCAGACCCGGCCGCCGATGACGTGGTCGGCCAGGTTGACGGTGGTGGCGGCCGAACCGGAGGCGCCCAGGGGGATGGAGTGGTCGGCGACGGGGGTCACCGTGGACGACGGGTTGGGCAGCCGGTTCAGGGCGCCGTTCGCGTCGACGAAGACGGGCCAGCCGCTGCTGTCGGAGCCGGAGATGTAGGCGTAGACGGTGTCGTGGCCGGAGTTGTTCGCCAGTTTCACGGGGAGTGGGACGCCCGCTGCCGCCGCGGTGGCGGCGACGGGCGAGAAGGGCGTGAGCGCGGCCGCGGCGGCGGTACCGGCGGCGGCGGTCAGGAAGGTACGTCGGGAAACCACAGGTCCTCCCGCAGACATGGGGGCCGTCAACGACGTGACGGTCGGGGGGTGTTGCGCCGGGTGGGGTCCGGTGCGGGGTGACGTTATTGGACTGGACCAATGCGGTCAAGGGTTCCGGAGGCCCGCACCGGGCCGGCGGTTCGAGCGGGAGAACCTCACCGGTAGCGGAGCAGCAGCATGGCGGCGTCGTCCTGGAGCGGGCCGTTCATGTGCTGGAGGAGGTCCTGGCGGAGGGTTTCCAGGGCGGCCTCGGGGTCCTGCTCCTTGAGCAGATGGGCGCGTTCGGCGAGCGGGTAGAAGCGTCCGCCCCGGTCCCGGGCCTCGATGATGCCGTCGGTGTACAGCAGCAGCTGGTCACCCGGCAGGAAACCGGCGCGGTAGGGCTGTGGTCCTGCGACGCCGTGTGCGCCCAGGCCCAGCGGCAGTGCGTGGGTCTCCGGTTCGGGCAGGTCGACCGTGCCGTCGTCGCGGACCAGCATCGGCGGGGGATGGCCGAAGTTGAGGAAGGTCACCTGGTGCGCGCTCACCTCGGCGAGGACGGCGGTGACGAACCGCTCGCCGTCCAGTTGCCGGTCGACGGAACGGGCCAGCCTGTTGCCGACCTCCTCCAGGTCCGCTTCGTCGAGCGCCGCCTCGCGGAACGCTCCGAGGACCAGGGCCGCCGTCTCCACCGCCTCCAGCCCCTTGCCCTGGACGTCCCCGACGATCACCCGCACGCCCTGCGGCGCGGCGACGACCTCGTACAGGTCTCCGCCGATCCGGGCCTCGGCCACGGCGGACGTGTAGGAGACGGCCGCCCGCAGCCGCCCGGCGAGCTTCGGCACGGGCTTGAGCAGGACCCGCTGCGCGGCCTCGGCGATCGACCGGACGCTTTCGAGTTCGGCCTCCCGCTTGCGGCGCATGGACACGGCCACCAGTCCGGCGACGGTGACCCCGAGCACAGAGCCGACGGCCATGGCTCCGCGCCGCATGTCGGTCAGGTCGTCGACCCAGCCGAGTGCGATGCAGAGCAGCAGGGAGAGTCCGCCGACGCACGCGGTGCGCTTCCAGCCGCCCACGAGGGGGGCGAAGGCGGGTCCCACCGAGACCAGCGGCAGGAAGCCGAGTGACGGACCGGCCACGACGTCCGCCACGGCGACCGCGCCCATGACCGCGAACGGCAGCACGGACAACGCCCTCGACCGACGGCTCTGCTGGCGGCTCTGTGCGGACACGTCTGCGAAATCCTCCCCCGGCGACCGGACCGGCACGGCGCATCATCGCAGACGTACCCGCCGTTCCCCGTGAATAGGCGAGGGACTGTCGAGCGGGTACCACCGAGGTACGAACCGGACGGGTGTGCGGCGCGCCGGCCGCCCGGACCGTGCCGTGTCCGGGTCAGCGGCCCTCGCCCCGGGGCCGGCCGCGGGACGGACGGGGTGCCCGGCGGGGGCGTCGTGCGGGCCTGGGGCCGTCGTCGGACGGCCCCGCGGCGAGGGACGAGAAGCCGCCGGGGATCCCCGGCCGCGGCGCGGCCGGCGGCGGCTGCTGCTCGGCGGGCCGCCCGGCGGTGGTACGGCTCGGCCGCTGGGCGCGGGCGAGGACGCTGATGTGCGGGAGCACCCGGGCGCACGCCTCGCAGATCTCCTCCAGCGTCCAGACGCGGCCGACGGCCGGATCGTGCTGGAGGACCAGCGCCACACCGCCCGCGCACTGCGTTCTGGTGTCCGGGTGGGCCTCGCACTGCTGTGCGCCGCAGTGGCAGCGGGCGTTGGGGCGTACGGTGGCCGCCCTCGCGTGCGCGGCCGCGTGCCCGGCGGCGAACGCGCGCAGCGCCGCGAGGTCCTTGGAGCGCGGCGGCATCCGGCAGGCCGCGGTGCTGCAGGTCACGGTGGCCGTCCGGTCGGCGTGTCCGGTCAGGCGGACCGTCCAGACCCGCCCGGGGACGCGCTCCGTAGGTGATTCGCTGTACGCGGTCGTCACGTGCGTCCGTTCTGGTTGATCGACGAAGACCCTCCACTATGTGTTACCCGGCCGGGCGAAGGACAGCACGTTTCCGCGGCGATCGGTTCCGCGAGCGTTGCGCGGGCGCCCGCTCCCGCCCGGGTGCGGCGTACGGCGGGCCGCGCGCCGTTCCCCCTGAAGAGGTACTCGCCGAACCTAGGCGCAGGCGTCGGCCCGCACTCCCGGCTCACGCCTGCTGCTGTCCTGGGACACCGAGGTCGACGGCGGTATCC
>NZ_JBEYFC010000381.1:0-8949 GCF_040634175.1 Streptomyces sp. NPDC007162 | reverse complement strand
GGCATGTGAGGGTGGGCGCGGTGCTGGTGTGGCCGTGAGCGGAAATCTGGCGGTCGAGTTCTCGTTCCGGGACCGGCCACCGCTGGACGTGAAGCTCTCCGTCGTCGTCACCCGGGTGGCGCAGGACTGGTACCTCGGCCACTACCAGGTCTCCCGCCTCGAACAGGCAGGCCCCGCCGGGGGATTGAGGGGGGCGTGAAGCGCAGCTGTGGCGGCGCTTAAGAAAACCTCGATGGACCCCGGCGCCCGGGTACGGCAGATTTCTGTGCGATACCACACCCCATGCCCGGCCGCGGGCTGCTTCGGCGTGCCCGCGGCCGGCACCTCACGCACAGGAGCCGTAGCGTTGAAGGCGCTGGTCAAGGAGAAGGCGGAGCCCGGGCTGTGGCTGGCGGACGTGCCGGAGCCCGCGGTCGGACCGGGTGACGTACTGATCAGGGTGCTGCGGACCGGAATCTGCGGTACCGACCTGCACATCCAGGCCTGGGACGGCTGGGCGCAGCAGGCCGTCACCACCCCGCTGGTGGTCGGGCACGAGTTCGTCGGAGAGGTGGTGGCCACCGGACGCGACGTGGTGGACATCAAGGTCGGCGACCGGGTCAGCGGCGAGGGCCACCTGGTGTGCGGCAAGTGCCGCAACTGCCAGGCCGGGCGGCGCCATCTGTGCCGGGCCACGGTCGGCCTCGGCGTCGGCCGCGACGGTGCGTTCGCCGAGTACGTCGCGCTGCCCGCGGGCAACGTCTGGGTGCACCGGGTCCCGGTCGACCTCGACGTGGCCGCGATCTTCGACCCGTTCGGCAACGCCGTGCACACCGCGCTCTCCTTCCCGCTGGTCGGCGAGGACGTCCTGATCACCGGCGCCGGACCGATCGGCCTGATGGCGGCGGCGGTGGCCCGGCACGCGGGCGCCCGGCACGTCATGATCACCGACGTCAGCGAGGAGCGCCTCGACCTGGCCCGCAAGATCGGCGTGAGCCTGGCGCTGAACGTGGCGCAGGCCCGGATCGCCGACGGACAGCGGGAACTGGGCCTGCGCGAGGGCTTCGACATCGGCCTGGAGATGTCCGGCCGGCCCGAGGCGATGCAGGACATGATCGCCAACATGACGCACGGCGGCCGGATCGCCGTGCTCGGTCTGCCCGCCCAGGAGTTCCCCGTCGACTGGGCCCGGATCGTCACCTCGATGATCACCATCAAGGGCATCTACGGCCGGGAGATGTTCGAGACCTGGTACGCGATGTCCGTCCTGCTGGAGGGCGGTCTCGACCTCGCCCCCGTGATCACCGGCCGCTACGGCCACCGCGACTTCGAGGCCGCCTTCGCCGACGCGGCGAGCGGCCGCGGCGGCAAGGTCATCCTCGACTGGACCGCGTAATTCCTTAGGAGCTTCTGGAATGTTCGACTCCGTACGCGACGACCTGCGCGTCACCCTCGACGAGATCCGCGCCGCCGGGCTGCACAAGCCCGAGCGCGTGATCGGCACCCCGCAGTCCGCGACCGTCGCGGTGACCGCGGGGGGCCGCCCGGGTGAGGTCCTCAACTTCTGCGCCAACAACTACCTCGGCCTCGCCGACCACCCCGAGGTGATCGCCGCCGCCCACGAGGCACTGGACCGCTGGGGCTACGGCATGGCCTCGGTCCGCTTCATCTGCGGCACCCAGGAGGTACACAAGGAGCTGGAGGCGCGGCTGTCGGCGTTCCTCGGCCAGGAGGACACGATCCTCTACTCCTCCTGCTTCGACGCCAACGGCGGGGTCTTCGAGACCCTGCTCGGCGAGGAGGACGTGGTGATCTCCGACGCCCTCAACCACGCCTCGATCATCGACGGCATCCGGCTCTCCAAGGCCCGCCGCCTGCGCTACGCCAACCGCGATCTCGACGACCTCGAAAGGCAGTTGAAGGAGGCGGCCGGGGCGCGGCGGAGGCTCGTCGTCACCGACGGCGTGTTCTCCATGGACGGCTACGTGGCACCCCTGCGGGAGATCTGCGACCTGGCCGACCGGTACGACGCGATGGTCATGGTCGACGACTCGCACGCCGTCGGCTTCGTCGGCCCGTCCGGCCGGGGCACTCCCGAGCTGCACGGCGTGATGGACCGCGTCGACATCGTCACCGGCACCCTCGGCAAGGCCCTCGGCGGCGCCTCCGGCGGCTATGTGGCGGCCCGCGCCGAGATCGTCGCCCTGCTGCGTCAGCGCTCCCGCCCCTACCTCTTCTCCAACACCCTCGCCCCGGTGATCGCCGCGGCCTCGCTCAAGGTCCTCGACCTGCTGGAGTCGGCCGACGACCTGCGGGTGCGCCTCGCCGAGAACACCGAGCTGTTCCGCCGCCGGATGACCGAGGAGGGCTTCGACGTCCTCCCCGGCGACCATGCCATCGCCCCGGTGATGATCGGCGACGCGGCCGAGGCCGGGCGGATGGCCGAGCTGCTGCTCGACCGGGGCGTGTACGTGATCGGCTTCTCGTACCCGGTGGTCCCGCAGGGCAAGGCCCGGATCCGCGTCCAGCTCTCCGCGGCCCACTCGACGGCCGACGTCAACCGCGCGGTGGACGCCTTCGTGGCGGCCCGCACAGAACTGGCGAGCTGAACGCCGGGACCGGCGCGCCGAACGCCGGGGCCGGTGCCTGCGGTCGGGTGCTTGTGGTCCGGTGCTCCACCTAGGGACCGACGGGGCCGGTCCCTGCGGCTGGGTGCGTGCGGGCCGGTGTCCGTGGTCGGGCGCCTGCCGTCAGGCATCTGCGGGTTGGCGCCTGCCGGCCGGTGTCCGCGGTCGGGTGCACCCGACTCGGTGCCTGCGGTTCGGCGCCTGCCGTCGGGCGGTCCGGTGTCCGTGGTTCGGGCGGCGCGGACATATTGCAATAATCGACCCTGTGATCGAAGCGCGGCGGCTCCACATCCTCCGTGCGGTGGCGGACCACCGCACCGTGACGGCGGCTGCCGCCGCGCTCTTCCTGACCCCGTCGGCCGTCTCCCAGCAGCTGGCGGCCCTGGAACAGGAGACCGGCCACCGCCTGGTCGAGCGCAGCGCCAAGGGGGTACGGCTCACCCCGGCCGGCGAGATCCTGCTCGGCCACACCAACGTGGTCCTCGCCCAGCTGGAGCGGGCCGAGGCCGAACTGGCCGCGTACAGCTCAGGCGAGGCCGGTACGGTCACCGTCGCCGCCTTCGCGACCGGTATCGCGCAGGTGGTCGCCCCTGCCGTGGCCCACCTCGCCCGCACCGCCCCCGGCATCCGCATCCGGGTCCAGGACGCCGAGGGCGACGCCAGCCTCCCGATGGTCCTGGACCGGCAGGTCGACGTCGCGGTGGCCGTCGAGTACCGGGGCGCCCCGCCGGCCGACGACCCCCGGCTCACCCACGTACCCCTGTACGCCGAGCCCTTCGACGCGGTCGTGCCACTCCACCACCGCCTCGCCGAGACCCCCGAGGTCCCCCTTGCGGAGCTGGCGAAGGACGTCTGGATCGGTCCCTACCCCGGCAACCCCTGCCATGACGTGGTGGTCCTGGCCTGCGAGAACGCCGGCTTCCAGCCGCGCCTCGAACACTCCTCGGACGACTTCCGCGCCGTGGTCGCCCTGGCCTCGGCCGACGCGGGCGTGGCCCTCGTACCCCGCTCCGCGCTCCGCGGCACGGACCTGACCGGTGTGGTCGTACGCCCCGTCGACGGAGACGCCCCCACGCGCCGGGTGTTCGCGGCCGTACGACGCGGTGCCGAGGGGCATCCGCTGATCCGTCCGGTGCTGGAGGCGCTGGGTGAGGCGGCGCGGCCGTGAGGCGTCCTTGACAAGGGTGTTGCATTTTCGGGATAGCATCCCGCATATGAAACGCGACGATGTGATCGCCCTTGATCCGGTCAGTACCGGTCTCGACGCCCGCCTCGGTACTCGTCTCGCCGAGTTGCGTGCCGAACAGGGCTGGTCCCTGGGGGAGTTGGCGGAGCGCAGCGGGTTGAGCAAATCGACCCTCTCGCGGACCGAACGGGCCGAGACCAGCCCGACCGCGGCTCTTCTCAACCGCCTCTGCGGTGTCTACGGCCGGACCATGTCCCAGCTGCTCAGCGAGGTCGAGGCGGCACCCGCGCCGGTGCTGCGCGCGGCCGAACAGCAGGTGTGGGAGGACCGCGCCGCCGGTTTCGTGCGGCGCTCCGTGTCGCCGCCGCACGGCGGGCTGCGCGGTGAACTCGTCGAGGGCCGGCTCGCCGCGGGCGCGGACATCTCCTACGACCGCCCGCCGGTCCCCGGCCTGGAACAGCACCTCTGGGTGCTCGACGGGACGCTCGCCGTGACCGCGGAGGATACCGAGCACCTCCTGGACACCGGCGACTGCCTACGGCTGCGGGTGTGGGGGCCGACGCGGTTCCGGTGCGCCGGGCCGGGGGAGACGCGGTACGTCCTGGCGGTGGTGCGGCCATGACCGTACTGCGCCTCGGGTCGGACCAACTGACGCAGCGTGCGGCCGAGTTGGCCGACCTCCTGGCCGACACGGTGAACACCGGCGCGTCCGTGGGCTTCCTCGCGCCGTTCGCGCGTGAGCGTGCCCTCGACTGGTGGCGGGGGAGGGCGGACGCCGTGGCGGCCGGGCAACTCGCCGTGTGGGCGGCGCTGGACGGCACCGGCCGGGCCGTCGGCACGGTCGGCCTCGCCTTCCCCGAGAAGCCCAACAGCCGGCACCGCGCCGAACTGGTGAAGCTGATGGTCCACCGCGACGCCCGCGGCCAGGGAATCGGTCGCGGGCTGCTCGCCGTCGCCGAAGGGGCCGCCGCGGCCGCCGGGATCACCCTGCTCCATCTGGACACCGAGACGGACAGTCCCGCCGAGCACCTCTACCGTGCGGCGGGCTGGACCCGCGCCGGGATCATCCCGGACTACGCGCTCGACCCCTTCGGGACGCTGCGCCCGACCACCCTCTACTTCAAGCGCGTGGTCACTCCCGCCCGGTGACTGTCAGTGCCGGGGGCTACGGTTCGTCCCATGCCGGAAGCCGAAGACGTACGCCGTGCCGCCCTGTCCCTGCCGGACACCGTGGAGAAGACCGCCTGGAACATGCCCACGTTCCGGGTCGCCGGGAAGATGTTCGCCACGCTCCCGGAGGACGAGACCTCGATCGCGGTGCGCTGCCCCAAGGAGGAACGCGACGAACTGGTGCTCGCCGAGCCGGACAAGTTCTGGATCGCCGAGCACGAGGCGATGTTCGCCTGGGTCCGGGTGCGGCTGGCGGCGCTGGAGGACGAGGCCGAGCTGCGTGACATCCTGGCCGACTCCTGGAGACAGGCTGCCCCGCCCCGACTCCTGGAGGCCTATCCCGAGTTGGGGCTGCCGGACAAGGCCTGACCGTCCGCCGCGGCTCCGCGGCCGGAAAAGCCGGGTACGACCACCAAGCCGAGTGCGGTATTGTTTCCTTGCGCGTTTCGACCGGGGAAACCCCAGGTCAAACGGCACCGGGACGTGGCGCAGCTTGGTAGCGCACTTGACTGGGGGTCAAGGGGTCGCAGGTTCAAATCCTGTCGTCCCGACTTGCGAAGAAGCAGGTCATAGGGCATGTCGGAGATATCCGGCATGCCCTTTCGGTTGTTCTCCGGCGGCGCTCGCATCCCCTCCGCACGGCCGACCGCTTACCTCCCACCGACATCCGGACGGCGTAGGCTGACGAGTGAGAGTTTGAACTCTCAAACATTCGCTCATCGGAGAACGTCATGCGCGTCGCGATCACCGGATCCACCGGACTCATCGGTTCCGCCCTCACCCGTTCCCTCCTCGCCGACGGCCACCGCGTGCTGCGGCTCACCCGCGGCCGGACCGCGCCCCGGCCCGCCGACGGCACCGAGACCGCACCGTGGGAGCCCGGCACGCGGCTGGACCCGGCCGTCCTGGACGGTGTCGACGCCGTGGTGCACCTGGCCGGTGCGGGGGTCGGCGACCGGCGCTGGACCGCGGCGTACAAGCAGGAGATCCGGCTCAGCCGCCTCGCGGGGACGCGGACCGTCGCCGAGGCGTGCGCCGAGGCCGCCCGGCCGCCCCGGGTGCTGGTCTCGGCCTCGGCCACCGGGTACTACGGAGACACCGGCGACCGGGTCGTCACCGAGTCCGACCCGGCCGGCAGCGACTTCCTGGCCGGGGTCTGCGTTGCCTGGGAGTCCGCCGCCGCGCCCGCCGCGGGAGCCGGCGTCCGGGTCGTGCACCCGCGGACCGGTCTCGTGGTCTCCGCCGACGGCGGCGCCTGGGGCAAGCTGTTCCCACTCTTCCGGTTCGGACTCGGCGGCCGGCTCGGCTCCGGCGACCAGTTCTGGCCGTTCATCTCGCTGCCCGACCACATCGCGGCGCTGCGATACACGATCGACCACGACGACATCTCCGGCCCCCTCAACCTCACGGCCCCCGAACCACTGACGAACCGTGAGATCACCCGGGCGATGGGCCGGATCCTGCACCGGCCCACCCTCGCCGCCGTCCCCGCCTTCGCCCTGCGGGCCGTCCTCGGTGAGTTCTCGGAAGGCATCACCGGCAGCTGCCGCGCGGTCCCGGACGCTCTGCTGAAGGCGGGTTTCGCCTTCCGGCACCCCGCCGTCGACGACGCGCTGCACGCGGCCCTCCAGCAGGGCCGACTGCGCTGATCCGGTGGGATCAGGCCTTGGTGAGGGGCTGGACGAGGGACGTGGGGGTGGGCCGGGCCGGGTGGAGCTGCCTGGTGACCTCGGTCAGGTCGGCGATGAACATGCCCGCGAGTTCGGCGGTGAACCCGGTCCGTACGACCAGACGCAGGACGGTGACGTCCTGGCACGGGGCGGGGAAGGCGTAGGCGGGCAGGTGCCAGCCGCGGGCGCGCATGGCGTGGGAGACGTCGAAGACCGTGAAGCCCTGGGTGCCGGGCGCCAACCGGAAGGCGAAGGCCGGGAGTTCGGAGCCGTCCGTGATCAACTCGTAGGGGGGCATGGAGCGGATGCGGGTGGCGAGCGCACGGGCCGTCGTGCGGCTCTGGGTCGCCAGGTTCCGCAGCCCTTCGAAGCCGTAGCGCAGGAAGCTGTAGTACTGCGCGACGACGTGTGCCCCCGGACGGGAGAAGTTGAGGGTGAAACTGGGGGAGCGGCCGCCCAGGTAGTCGACCTCGAAGACCAGCTCGTCGGGGAGGGCGTCGGCATCCCGCCACAGGGCCCAGCCGAGGCCCGGGAAGACATGCCCGTACTTGTGCCCCGAGGTGTTGATGGAGGCGACGCGTTCGAGCTGGAAGTCCCACATCAGACCCGGGTCGAGGAAGGGGGCCACCATCGCACCGGACGCGCCGTCGACGTGCACGGGGATGTCGGTGCCGGTGGCGGCCTGGTAGCCGTCCAGGGCCATGCAGATGTCGGCGACGGGTTCGTACGAGCCGTCGAAGGTGGACCCGAGGACCGTGACCACGCCGATGGTGTTGTCGTCGCAGTACGCGGTGAGGGTGTCGGGCGTGAGGTGGTAGCGGCCGGGTTCCATCGGGACGTAACGCGGCTCGACCTCGAAGTAGTTGGCGAACTTCTTCCAGCACACCTGGACGTTCGCGCCCATCACCAGGTTCGGGTGCGTGGTGTCCTTGCCCTGGGCGCGGCGGCGCGCCTGCCAGCGGCGCTTGAGCGCGAGGCCGCCGAGCATGGCCGCCTCGCTGGAGCCGGTGGTGGAGCAGCCGCGGACCTGCTCCGGACGCGGCGCGTGCCAGAGCCGGGCCAGCATCCGCACGCAGCGCTCCTCCATCGCGGTGATCTGCGGGTACTCGGCGCGGTCCGCGAGGTTCTTCTCCGCGGTCTCCGCCATCAACTGCCGTGCCTGCGGCTCCATCCAGGTCGTCACGAAGGTGGCGAGGTTGAGCCGGGCGTTGCCGTCGAGCATCAGCTCGTCGCGGACCCGCCGCAGGACCAGGTCGGGCGACGCCGCCGACTCGGGCAGTTCGTCGACGGGCGACAGGAGGTCGGCGGCGGAAGCGGTCAGGGTGTCGAACTCGGTCGCGGGCAGGACGTCGGTATGCGGAAGGACGTCGGTATTCGGGATGGGCATGCGTGCCTCGGTGCTTTCTGGTCCGTGTGGGCCCCCGTGCACTCCGACGCTAGATCGCCGCGCGGTCCGACATGTCTGCCGATTACACCGATCCAGCGATCGATTTGCGCACTGATGAACTGAATTTTCCCTCGCGCATACTGGCCTTTGCCGCGACCGAGCGCCGACGCCTCACCGGGAACCCTGACCCGTCCGACCACGACGCGCCCGGCGGGCCTCCACCAGCAGGGGCACCACGGAGACTGCGACGATCACGCCGACCAGCGGCAACAGCCAGTCGTCGATGTGGGAGACCGAGGACCCCAGGGCGTACCCGGCCAGGACGAAGCTCTGGGACCAGACCACACCGCCGACGCTCTGCCACAGGGTGAACGGCCGCATCGGCACCCCGAGCGCCCCGGCCGCCGGGTGCAGCACGGAGCGCAGCATCGGCACGAAACGCCCGATCACCAGCGCCTTGCCGTAGCCGTAGCGGGCCAGCAGCCGTTCCGCACGCGCCGCGCCCTCGCGTACCCGCGTCCGGGAGGTCCGGGCCAGCAACGGCCGGCCGCCGTGCCGTCCGATGAGATAGCCGACCTGTCCGCCCGCCACGGCGCCCACGGCCGCGCACACCAGCACCTGCCACAGCTCAAGCCGCGGCGGCCGGTCCGCGGTCGCCGCGCACAGCACGCCCGCCGGGAACAGCAACGTGTCACCCGGCAGGAAGAACCCGACGACGAGCAGCGCCGACTCGGCGAAGATCACCGCCAGCACGCCCAGCGCCCCGAAGGCAGCGAGCAGCGAGGCGCTGTCCGTCGGATTGACGGCAATCACCACGCTCGCCTCCACCCTGTTCGCGGACCGTCCTCCCCCAAGTGTCCCGTGACGCCCCTCCTGAACACTCTTTCCACACCACACTCCAAGTCCTGGTGGGAGACCAGCCGACCTATC
>NZ_JBEYFC010000380.1:0-9001 GCF_040634175.1 Streptomyces sp. NPDC007162 | reverse complement strand
GACCCGCGTCTGGTCGCCCGCGGTCCCGCCGCGCTGCACCAGCGTGACCGCGACCGCGGTGCCGCCGGCCGCGAGGACCGCGGCCAGGGTCAGCGTGACCGCGTTGAGCCGGCGGCGGACCCCGTCCAGCCGCCTCGGCCGACGGGCCGCCGAGCGCTCCGCCAGCCGGTCCAGCTCGTCCGCGAAGGAGTGCGCGGTGGGCCAGCGCCGCTGCCGGTCCGGCTCCAGGGCCCGCATCAGCGCCCGCTGCACGTCCTCCCCGAGGTCCGGCCGCAGCCGGTCGGGCCGCACCACCTGGCCGGGCGCGCCCGGCACCGTCGCGGTCACCAGCTCGTAGCCCACCGCCCCCAGGGCGTAGATGTCGGCGCGGGCGTCGATGCCGGCGCCGGGCTGGGCCTGCTCCGGCGGCTGGTAGCCCGCCGAGCCGGCGGCCAGGGTGAGCCCCGACGCCTGCGCCAGGCTCTTCGCGAGCCCCAGGTCGGCCAGCAGCACCCGCCGGGTGCCGTCCGGCGCGGTGCGCAGCAGCACGTTGGTCGGCTTGATGTCCCGGTGCACGATCCCCGCCTCGTGCAGGTCGGCCGCGCCGCGCGCCGCCAGCGCGGTCAGCCGCAGCGCGTCGGGCACCGGCAGCGGGCCACCGGCGAGCAGATCGGCGAGGGTGCCCGCGTCGGCGTACTCCATCACGAAGTACGGCCGGCCGTCCGGGAGTTCGCCGATGTCGTAGACCTGCACCACCCGCTTGGAGTCGGCCCGGCGCAGCAGTCGCGCCTCGGACAGGAAACGGTCGTGGATGTCGAGACGGTGGGACCAGTTGTCGGCGAGGACCTTCACCGCGACCGGGGCGTCCAGCTGGTCGTCGTGGGCGAGCCAGACCGTCCCGAAGGCACCGGTGCCCAGGCGCCGTTCGAGGCGATAGCGGCCGATCCGCTCCAGGGGTTGCATACGACTATCATGCCTGGCCTGAGATCGACTTCGAGGGGGACCTCCCGTGCCGGACGCCGCGCTGACCGAAGACCTCGCCCGGCGGGCCGCCGCCGGCGACCAGCGGGCCCTGAACCAGTTGCTGACCGAGGTCCGGCCCGACGTCGTACGGCGCTGCGGACGCTTCCTGCCGTGCCGTGAGGACGCCGAGGAGGCGGCCCAGGACGTGCTGCTGCAGATCTCCCGGAAGATCTCCACCTTCGAGGGCCGCAGCCGGTTCAGCACCTGGCTGTACACGGTCGTCGCCAACTGCTCCCGGCAGAAGTACCGGGACCTGAAGCGGCGGGCGGCGGAGGAGCCGGCGGCCATCGAACCCGCCCAGTACGTCGACCCGCGCACCACCAGCGTGATCGCGGGATCCCGGATCGACCTGCTGGAGGCACTGGACCGGCTGGAGCGGGAGCACCCGCAGCTGGTCGCGCCGCTGGTCTACCGGGACATCTGCCAGCTGGACTACGCCGAGGTCGCGGAGCGGGTGGGGATTCCGCTGGGAACGCTGAAGTCGCGGCTGCACGAGGCGCGCAAGCAGGTCCGGCCGTGGCTGAGCGCGCCGTGACCTGACAGCAGTGAGGGGCCGCATCCGTGCGGCCCCTTTCCCTTCTCAACCTATAGCGCACCGGGGGGCTTGCGGCAAGGCCCCCCTCGTCCCGCAGAATCGCAGGCCGAGACCAGGAACTGCGGTTTTTAGGGGGATACGCGACATGCGTGTGCTGTTGATGGGATACGGGTCGCGCGGGGACGTCGAGCCGTTGGCGGGACTGGGGGCCGCGCTGCGCTCCCTCGGGGCCGAGGTCCGGGTGTGCGCGCCGCCGGACGCGGAGTTCGCGGAGCTGCTGGCCCGCGCGGGTGTGTCGCACGTACCGTTCGGGCCTTCCGTGCGCGCCCTGGTGACCAGGCCGAATCCGTCGCCCGAGGACGCCTTCAAGCTCGCGCCCGAGCTGGTCGCCGCGCACTTCGACACGGTCGCCCCGGCGGCCGAGGGGTGTGACGCGCTGGTGGCGAGCGGACTGATGCCGGCCGGGGCCCGGTCGGTGACGGAGAAGCTGGGCATCCGGTACGTGTTCGCCTGCCCGCACCCGTTCGGCATGCCGTCCTCGCACTTCCGGCCGGTCGGGCGGCCGGGGCGTCCGGCCCCGCCGGACGCCGACCTGCGGACGCTGTGGAAGGTGGACGGCGAGAAGGTGAACGCGCTGTACGGCGAGGCGCTCAACACCCACCGGGCGGCGATCGGCCTGCCGCCCGTCGAGAACGTCCGCGAGCATGTCCTCACCGACCGGGCATGGCTGGCGGCGGACCCGGTCCTCGGGCCGTGGCAGGACCTCACGGACCTCGACCTCGTACAGACCGGGGCGTGGGTGCTGCCGGACGAACGCCCGCTGCCCGACGACCTGTCGGCGTTCCTGGCAGCCGGTGAACCGCCGGTGTACGTGGGTTTCGGCAGCATGGCGCTGCGCGGCGCGCCGGACGCCGCGAAGGTGGCCGTCGAGGCGGTACGGGCCCAGGGGCGCCGGGCGCTCGTCGCGCACGGCTGGGCGGAGCTCGCCGCGGCCGACGACGGGGCCGACTGCTTCGTGATCGGTGAGGTCAACCACCAGGCGCTGTTCCGCCGGGTCGCGGCCGTCGTGCACCACGGCGGCGCGGGCACGACGACGACCGCGGCCCTGGCCGGGGCGCCCCAGGTGGTCGTCCCGCAGATCGTCGACCAGCCGCACTGGGCCGCCCGGGTGGCCGAGCTGGGCATCGGCGCGGCCCACGACGGCCCGACCCCGACCGTCGACTCCCTCTCCACCGCCCTCGCGGCGGCCCTCGCCCCCGGGACGCGCACCCGCGCCGCCGAAGTGGCCCGCACGATGCGCACCGACGGGGCGACGGTGGCGGCGAGGCTGCTGCTGGACGGCGCCTGAACCCGGACCCGGAACCGTCCGCCGAACCCCGCGCGCCGACCGCACGCAACCACCCACCGGTTCCCCGACTCCCGCAGCCCCGGCCTCACGCGGATCGCGGCGACCGGCCGGCCCCGGGCTCAGCCGGGACGCGGGAGTTGGTCGGGCCTTGGGTTCGGGCGGGTTCGCGGTGGCCCGTCTGTCCTGGGCTCATGCCGGTCCGCGACGGCCGGTCGGCCCCGGGCTCAGCCGGGACGCGGGAGTTGGTGGCCCCCGGGTTCAGGTGTGCGGCGGCCGGTCTGCCCCGGGCTCAGTTCGTGCGCGGTCGCCGGTTGCCCCCGGGTTCACGCTGATTCGCGGTCGCCGGTTGCCCGGGCTCACGCCCGTAGGCGGTCGGCGGCCGGTCGCCCCGGCCTCGCGCTCGTGCGCAGCCGTCCGCCGGTCGGTTCCGGGCTCGCGCGCCGCACGGCAGGTGCGCCAGGAGCCCTTGGCCGTGCGTGCCGTGCACTGTGGTCCGCCGGGTCCTGAGCCCGGTGCGGCCCCCTCCACTCCCTCGACCCCCACTCGTACTCCCCGGCGCCCCACCCTGTCCGTCCGCCGGTCCCGGCGCCCCGCCGTACGCGCCCCCGGTCGTACCGCCTCCCCCTGGAGCTGATGCAGTGACCCCCCTGACCACCCGCGCCTTCGCCCTGCCCGAACGTCTCTCCGCCAAGGCCGATCCGCTCCTGATCGCCGGTGACGAGCGGCACTTCGCCGCCGTCGCCGACTCTCTCGCGCAGTCGATCGCTGAGCTGTCCGACCGCCTCGACGCCGAGCTCAGGGCGCCGGGCGGCACCGGGCGGGCCGCGATGGACCGGGACAACGAGATCCACCGGCTGACCGGACGGCTGCGCACCCTGCGCCGCTTCGGTCTCGACCTGTGCCTCGGGCACTTCGTCCGCGCCGACGACCCCGAGCCCGTCTACGTCGGCCGGCTCGGTCTCACCGACGGCGACGGCCACCGGCTGCTGGTCGACTGGCGGTCCCCCGCGGCCGAGCCGTTCTTCGCGGCCACCCACGCCGACCCGATGGGGCTGCGCAGCCGACGCAGGTACCGCTGGACGGACGGCCGGATCAGCGACTACTGGGACGAGGTGTTCACCGCCGACGGGCTCGAAGGGCATGCCGCGCTCGACGACCAGTCGGCCTTCGTGGCCGGCCTCGGCGCCGACCGGTCACCTCGGATGCGCGACGTGCTCGCCACCATCCAGGCCGACCAGGACGCGATCATCCGCGCCGGATCCCGGGGCGCCCTCGTCGTCGACGGCGGCCCGGGCACCGGCAAGACCGTCGTCGCCCTGCACCGCACCGCCCACCTCCTGTACGCCGACCCCCGCCTCGGGCACCGGCGTGGCGGGGTGCTGTTCGTCGGCCCGCACCGGCCCTACCTGACCTACGTCTCCGACGTGCTGCCCAGCCTCGGCGAGGAGGGCGTGCAGACCTGCGTCCTGGCCGACCTCGTCGACGAGGGAGCCGGCGCGGCACCCGAGCCCGACCCCGAGGTGGCGCGGCTGAAGGCGTCCGCCGACATGGTGAGGGCGATCGAGACGGCCGTCCGCTTCTACGAGGAGCCGCCCGCCGAGGGGACGACGGTCAGCACCGACTGGGCCGACCTGCGGCTCACCGCCGACGACTGGGCCGACGCGTTCCGCGCACCGGCGCCGGGCACCCCGCACAACGAGGCCCGCGACCAGATCTGGGACGAGCTGGCCGCCATCCTGCTGGACAAGTACGCCGGTGACGACGTCACGCCCGAGCAGTTCCGCGCGTCGATCCAGCAGGACGGCGAGCTGGTCGGCACCCTGCACGGGGCATGGCCGCTGCTGGAGCCGACCGACCTGGTCGGGGACCTGTGGTCGGTGCCCGCCTACCTGCGGATGTGCGCCCCGTGGCTCGGCCCGGACGACGTGCGGAAGCTGCGGCGCACCGACGCGCAGGCCTGGACGGTGTCGGACCTGCCCCTCCTGGACGCGGCCCGGCAGCGGCTCGGCGACCCGCAGGCGGCCCGGCGCCGGCAGCGGCAGGAGGCCGTCCTCGCCGTACAGCGCGAGCGGATGGCACAGGTCGTCGACAACCTGATCGGGGCCGCCGCCGACTCGGGCGCGGACGGTGACGACGGCGAGGGCCTGGTGAGGATGCTGCGCGGCGCGGACGCCAAGGTCAGCCTGGTCGACGAGTCCGAACTGCCCACCGTGGCCCCGGACCTGCTCGCCGGGCCCTTCGCGCACATCGTCGTGGACGAGGCCCAGGAACTCACCGACGCCGAGTGGCAGATGCTGCTGCTGCGCTGCCCGTCCCGGAGCTTCACCATCGTCGGGGACCGCGCCCAGGCCCGGCACGGGTTCACGGAGTCGTGGCGCGAACGCCTCGAACGGGTCGGTTTCGACCGGATCACCCTGGCCTCGCTGAGCATCAACTACCGCACACCCGAAGAGATCATGACGGAGGCCGAGCCGGTCATCAGGGCCGTGCTCCCGGACGCCAACGTGCCGACCTCGATCCGGGTGGGCGGCCTGCCCGTCGTGCACGGCTCCGTGTCGGAGCTGGACACCGTCGTCGACACCTGGCTCGCCACCCATGCCGAGGGCATCGCCTGTGTGATCGGCGCTCCCGCCCACACCGCCGGCGACCGGGTCAGCTCGCTGCCCCCTGCGCTGTCGAAGGGACTGGAGTTCGACCTGGTCGTCCTCGTGGACCCGGAGGAGTTCGGCGAGGGCGTCGAGGGCGCGGTGGACCGCTATGTGGCGATGACCCGGGCGACCCGGCAACTGGTGATCCTCACGAGCGGCGCCTAGCCCCCGTCCTGGTCGAGCAGCGACAGCTCGGCCCAGATCGTCTTGCCGTCGGCCGTGTGCCTGCTGCCCCAGCGCTGGGTCAGCTGCGCCACCAGCAGCAGGCCCCGGCCGCCCTCGTCCCAGGTCTTGGCCCGGCGCAGGTGCGGTGCCGTGTGGTTGGTGTCGGAGACCTCGCAGATCAGGGTGGTCAGGTCGTTGATCAGCCGCAGCCGGATGGGGCGGGCGCCGTAGCGGATGGCGTTGGTGACCAGTTCGCTGACCACCAGCTCCACCGTGAAGGCGGCGGTGCTCAGGTTCCACCCGTCCAGCTGCTCCCCGACCTCCTTGCGGATCCGCGCGACCAGGGCGGGGTCGGCGGGGACGTCCCAGGTCGCCACCCGGGACGGCGGCAGGCTCTGGGTGCGCGCCAGCAGCAGGGCCACGTCGTCGGCCGCGCCGCCCGACGGCAGCAGGGCGTGCAGGATCCGGTCGCAGGTCTCGTCCAGGGAGTTGCTGTACGCCGCCAGCGCCTCGTGGAGCAGACGGCGCCCGGTGTCCGGATCCCGGTGCCGGGAGGTGATCAGCCCGTCCGTGAACATCGCCAGCACCGTGCCCTCGGCCAACTCGATCTCGATCGACTCGAACGGCAGTCCGCCCAGGCCCAGCGGGGGGCCCGCGGGCAGGTCCACCTCGTGGAGGCGGCCCCCCGGGCGCAGGACGACGGGGAGGGGGTGACCGGCCCGGGCCATCGTGCACCGCCGGGACACGGGGTCGTAGACGGCGTACAGGCAGGTCGCGCCGACCTCCCCGGGGCTGCCTTCGCCACCCTGCTCCTCGGAGAGCCGCAGCACCAGGTCGTCGAGGTGGGTGAGCAGTTCGTCCGGGGCCAGGTCGATGTCGGCCAGGGTGCGTACGGCGGTCCGCAGTCGGCCCATGGTCGCCGAGGCCTGGACACCGTGGCCGACGACGTCCCCGACCACCATGGCCACCCGCAGCCCGGACAGCGGGATCACGTCGAACCAGTCGCCGCCCACCCCGGCCCGGGCCGCGGGGAGATAGCGCGAGGCGGCCCGCAGGGCGGCGGTGTGCGGCAGCGTCCGGGGCAGCAGGCTGCGCTGCAGGGCCAGGGCGGTCTCGCGCTCGCGGGAGAAGCGGCGGGCGTTGTCGATGCAGACGGCGGCCCGCGCCGTGATCTCCTCGGCCAGCAGCACGTCGTCCGCGCTGAACGGGTCGGGCCGCCGGTGCCGGGTGAGCACCGCGACCCCGAGGGTCACCCCGCGGGCCTGGATCGGCACCGCCATGGAGGCGTGCACGCCGAACTCGCGCACCCGCTCGCCGCGCATCTTGTGCCAGGTCAGCCATTTCGTCATGTCGCCCGAGGGCACCGAGGCCACGATCGTCCGGCCCGCGATCAGCGAGTCGGCCTGCGGCGAGAAGGCCGGGTACGACTCGGCGTGCCCGGGTTGGAGCACCGCCTCGGGGGTGCCGGGCAGCACGGACCGGTGCGCGGTGCGGCGCAGGGTGACCGGCGCCCACAGCCGGACCGGCAGCTCGTCGCCGGTCTCCGGCGGGTCCAGCAGGTCGACGGTGACGAAGTCGGCGAGCGCGGGTACGCAGACGTCGGCCAGCTCCTGCGCCGTACGGGTGACGTCCAGGGTGCTGCCGATGCGTACGCTCGCCTCGTTGACCAGCTGGAGACGCTCCCTGGCCAGGTAGTTCTCGGTGAAGTCGTGCGCGGCCAGGCACACCCCGCGCACCCGTCCCGTCGTGTCGGTGATCGGCGCCATCCGGGCCAGCCAGGCGTGCGCCAGGTCCTCGCCGCCGGTGCGCATGTACGTCTGGACGTCCAGCGGGCGTCCCGAGGTGAGCACCCGGAGCATGTTCCGCTCCAGTTCCTCGCTCTGCGGCTTGCCGCCGATCTCCTCGATCCGCAGCCCCCGGATGTGTTCCTCGGGCAGTCCGATGACCTCGGCCATCGCCTCGTTCACCCGGCGCAGCCGCAGGTGCTCGTCGTAGACGGCGACCGCGCACGGCGACTGCATCAGGGCCGCCGTGCCCAACGGGTCGTCCGGGCCGCGCGGACCGCTGCCGTCCAGCGGGGAGACCACCAGCCAGTGGCCGGGGCGTTCGTCGTTCGCCGTGCGGTGGTGGGCGAGCAGCCAGACCGACAGCGCACGGCCGTCCCGGTGGCGGAGCCCGAGGACGCCGTCCCAGCGGGCGCCGGCGGGCGCGGGCGGCGTGGTGCCCGCGGCGAGCAGCCGCGCGGCGGGCCGGCCCACGACCTCGCCGGCCGGGTGGCCGAGGAGCCGCCGCGCGCCCTCGTTCCACTCGACCAGCGTGCCGTTCTCGTCGATGACAGCCCGGGCCGTCGCCGCATCGTCGAACGGATAGACCCGGCTCATCTCGCCACTCCCAAGCGCACACTCACAGTCAACAGGTGCACCACTGGTGTTCAGGGTAGTGCGTCGGGACCGCCCGCGACCGGCAAGCGGCGGTGCCCGGCCGGGCGGTGCGGCGCACTGTCCGGGCTGCCGAACGAGGACCGGCCGACGGGACCGGAGGCATGGCCGGACCCCTCCGGACCCTTGACGGCCGCACGTGTCACACCGTCAGAATCTGTTTGTTCACGATCAGTTGTGAGTAGTTCTGAGCCCTGATGAGGGAGAGCCGCACCATGACGGTCACGCGCAGATCGGTTCTGGCAGCAGCCACGGCAGCCCCCGCGGTCGGCGCCCTGCTGGGCGCACCGGACGCCTGGGCGGCCCCGGAAAGAGGTACGTCCTCGCAGGTCACCGGTCGGCGCACGGTCGCCCTGCGGGACGGCTGGCGCTTCGCGCTGGTCAACCCGGGCGGGATCACCGACCCGACCGGCTCCTACGCCGCCGCGGCCGACCCCGGGTACGACGACTCGGCCTGGCGCCAGGTCGCCGTACCGCACGACTGGAGCATCGAGCAGACCCCGACCACCGAGCACGGCACCACCAGCGGCACCGGTTTCTTCCCGGGCGGCCTCGGCTGGTACCGGCTCGCCTTCACCCTGCCGCCCGACTGTGCCGGAAAGCGGATCTCGGTGGAGTTCGACGGTGTCTACATGGACTCGTACGTGTACTGCAACGGCACCCAGGTGGGCCGTCACCCCTACGGGTACACCGGCTTCGCCCTCGACCTCACCGGGCTGCTGCACACCGACGGCAGCACCGAGAACGTCCTCGCGGTCAAGGTGCAGAACCAGCAGAGCTCCCTCACCGCGGACCGCCTCCACGTAGAGCCGGAGGAACTCGGCGAACTCCCGGGGACTGTGGTAGCGCAGCGGCACGTTGACCC
>NZ_JBEYFC010000379.1:0-9027 GCF_040634175.1 Streptomyces sp. NPDC007162 | reverse complement strand
TTTTTTTTTTTTTTGGGGTGTCTGGTGTCTGGAGTTCCGCCGGGGGCTCGTCCGAGCGGCCGGCCCGCGGGCGCCGGGGGGTCGTAAACCAGTCAGGTCGGTGAAAGATCAGATGCACGAACGGGGGACAGCGGGACACGACGTGACACCGGACCTGCGGCCGGCCCGGTTCACGTGACTGAATTCATGACGGATCAGTGGATGATGCCGGTGCGCAGGGCCACGGCGACCATCCCGGCCCGGTCGCCCGTGCCGAGCTTGCGTGCGATACGGGCGAGGTGGCTCTTGACGGTCAGGGCGGACAGTCCCATCGAGACGCCGATCGCCTTGTTCGACTGGCCCTCCGCGACCAGCCGGAGCACCTCGACCTCACGGCCGGAGAGCTCGCGGTAGCCACCCGGGTGGCTCGGGGCACCCGGGGGACGACGGTGCATGCGGGCGGCGGAACCGATGGGGGCGGCACCCGGTCGGGTGGGGAGCCCGATGTTGGTGCGGGTGCCGGTGACGACGTAGCCCTTGACCCCGCCGGCCAGGGCGTTGCGCACGGCGCCGATGTCGTCGGCTGCGGACAGGGCCAGGCCGTTGGGCCAGCCCGCCGCGCGGGTCTCGGACAGGAGGGTCAGGCCGGAGCCGTCGGGAAGGTGGACGTCGGCGACGCAGATGTCGCGGGGGTTGCCGATGCGGGGACGAGCCTCCGCGATGGACGAGGCCTCGATGACATCGCGCACGCCGAGCGCCCACAGGTGGCGGGTGACGGTGGAGCGTACGCGGGGGTCGGCCACGACCACCATGGCGGTGGGCTTGTTCGGGCGGTAGGCGACCAGGCTTGCGGGCTGCTCTAGGAGAACGGACACCAGGCCTCCTGGGTGGGGGGACGGGGCCGGCTTGTGGGGATGAAGCCGGGACGAACCGTGCTTTCAAGGTCACAGTCGTCTTCGGCACCAAACCCGTCCGCCTTTAGAGAATGATCACGATCTGGTGAGTAACAATACGTGCAATTCGGACACGCGATCGATCATCCGAAGATCGAATCGGTTCGGGCCGTTGCGGTACGCGACAGAAAGTGGCCGTATCGACAAAGAGATGGTCAATGCAGGGTGAGTCGACAGGACCCCTGTGGACGGGTCAGCGCGCCTGCGGGTCGCGGCGCTGCGGCAGGGTGACCACCGAGGCGTCGCCGGGACCGGCCGGCGGCAGCCCCGCCACCTGCGCCAGCAGGTCGCACCAGGAGGCGAGGTGCGCCGCGGTGTCCGGGGCACCGGTGCGGCCCTCGCGGGGCGTCCAGGAGGCCCGGATCTCGATCTGCGAGGCGGCCGGGCGTTCGGACAGCCCGCCGAAGTAGTGCGAACTCGCGCGCGTGACGGTCCCGCTCGCCTCGCCGTACGACAGCCCCCGGGCCTGGAGCGCGCCGGTCAGCCAGGACCAGCAGACGTCGGGCAGCAGCGGATCGGCCGCCATCTCCGGCTCCAGCTCCGCCCGGACCAGCGTGACCAGCCGGAACGTGCCGTGCCAGGCGTCGTGACCGGCCGGGTCGTGCAGGAGCACCAGCCGGCCGTCGGCGAGGTCCTGGTCGCCGTCGACCACCGCGGCCTCCACGGCGTACGCGAACGGCGCGAGGCGCTGCGGCGCGGGCGTCGGCTCCACCTCGACCTGCGGCCGCAGCCGGGCGCCGCGCAGCGCGTCGACCGCGGCCCGGAAGGCCGGCGGCGACGGTGGCGCCGTACTCCCCGTATGTCCGTCACCCTCCCCGGTGCCCTTACCTTCGCCCATCCCGCCAGCGCCGTCCGACAGTCGTCCCTGAGCCGCAGCCATGCGGGGAAGAGTAAGGGGAACGACGCCTTCGCGCAGGGAGAGACACCACCTAAGGCCCCGAGGGCGCGGCAGGCCCGGCCCACGGGGCGTGCGAGACTTGCCGTCGTGAGTGCGAACGGAAGCCCCGCGGGCCAGCAGCCGACAGCCACGTACGACAGTGCCTTCCTGAAGGCGTGCAGGCGCGAACCCGTGCCCCACACTCCCGTGTGGTTCATGCGGCAGGCCGGCCGCTCGCTGCCGGAGTACCACAAGGTGCGCGAGGGCATCCCGATGCTGGAGTCGTGCACGCGGCCCGAGCTGGTCGCCGAGATCACCCTCCAGCCCGTGCGCCGGCACCGTGTGGACGCGGCGATCTACTTCAGCGACATCGTCGTCCCGCTCAAGGCCATCGGTGTCGACCTCGACATCAAGCCCGGCGTCGGCCCGGTCGTCGCCCACCCGATCCGCACCCGCGCGGACCTCGCCCAGCTCCGTGACCTCACCCCCGACGACGTCTCCTACGTCACCGAGGCGGTCGGCCTGCTCACCGCCGAGCTCGGCGCGACCCCGCTGATCGGTTTCGCCGGCGCCCCGTTCACCCTCGCGAGCTACCTCGTCGAGGGCGGCCCCTCCCGCACGTACGAGAACGCGAAGGCGATCATGTACGGCGACCCCGAGCTCTGGGCCGACCTGCTCGACCGCCTCGCCGACATCACGGCCGCGTTCCTGAAGGTGCAGATCGAGGCCGGCGCCTCCGCCGTCCAGCTCTTCGACTCCTGGGCCGGCGCGCTCGCCCCCGCCGACTACCGCCGCTCGGTGCTGCCCGCCTCCGCGAAGGTCTTCGACGCCGTCGCCGGCTACGGCGTCCCGCGCATCCACTTCGGCGTCGGCACCGGCGAACTGCTCAGCCTCATGGGCGAGGCCGGCGCGGACGTCGTCGGTGTCGACTACCGGGTCCCGCTCGACGAGGCCGCCCGCCGGGTCGGCCCCGGCAAGGCGCTCCAGGGCAACCTCGACCCCGCCGTCCTGTTCGCCGGCAAGGACGCGGTGGAGACCAAGGCGCGCGAGGTCCTCGACGCGGCCGCCGGTCTCGAAGGCCACGTCTTCAACCTCGGCCACGGTGTGATGCCGTCCACCGACCCGGACGCCCTGACCCGCCTCGTGGAGTACGTCCACACCCAGAGCGCCCGCTGACCCGGCCCGCTACCAGCCGTGCCGGGGCCGTGCCCGCCTGCCGAACAGCAGGCCGCGCGGTTCCGGCGGCGGGGGCGTGCCCGGCTTGAGCGGCCAGGCGAGCACCATGCCCGCCAGGAAGCCCACGACGTGCGCCGCGTACGCCACGGTGCCCGCGTCCGAGACGCCCTCACCGGACGAGTACACGGCCTGGAGCACGAACCAGAAGCCCAGCACCAGCCAGGCGGGCAGCCGTAGCGGCAGGAAGATCAGGAAAGGCACCAGGACCCAGACCCTGGCCCTCGGGTAGAGCACCAGATAGGCGCCCAGGACGCCGGCGAT
Organism: Streptomyces sp. NPDC007162; assembly: GCF_040634175.1. NCBI lineage: Bacteria > Bacillati > Actinomycetota > Actinomycetes > Kitasatosporales > Streptomycetaceae > Streptomyces > Streptomyces sp. NPDC007162. Next base: position 5,721 of record NZ_JBEYFC010000379.1, on the reverse strand, counting down.
CGCGCCGGACGCGCCGATCAGCGGGTCGCCCGAGGAGGCGTTCAGGAGCGCGAAGCCGTAACCGGCCGCGTAGCCGCAGAAGACGTAGAAGAGGAAGAACCGGATGTGCCCCATCCGGTCCTCGACGTTGTTGCCGAAGATCAGCAGGAACAGCATGTTGCCCAGCAGGTGCAGCCAGCTGCCGTGCAGGAACATCGCCGTGAAGACGGACAGTGCCGGCGACTTGTGGTAGCCCGGCGGGCCGAGGACGCAGCCGGCGCCGCCCTGGCCGACACCCACCTGCCCGGTCGGCACGAGACGCGGCAGCTGATGGTGGATCAGCTCTCTGGGGACCGCCGCGTAGTGGTCCGTGAAGGCCTGCAGATGACACAGCTGCGCCAGGTCGCTGCCCCCGGCCACGGAGCCGGCTATGCCGGGCGTGAACAGGAACACGAGGACGTTCGCGGCGATCAGTGCGTACGTCACGTACGGCGTGCGACGCACCGGGTTCACGTCATGGACGGGGATGACCACAGGTAAGTAGTGCCCAGGGAGCGCGGAGCCAAAGCCGGACGTTCATGTGAACGTCGCACCGGCCGTGTGCGTATGTCTGTGAAACCGACTTCTGGTTCAGGCGACGTAAGGACAGGCGATGAACGAGCGGGTTGCTCCTCAGGCGTTCCCTCCCATGCAGGCCATGCCCGACGGCGAGGCCGAGCTCTCCCTCGTCGTGCGGCTTCCCTGGGAGGACGTGGCACGGCTCGGTCAGGAGGCCGGACGGCTGGCGGCGCAGATGCAGCGGCCGGTGACGCTGGACGAGGCGGTGAGCAACCGGCTGCGGTCGACGCGGCCGGCTGCGGCGCACGCCCGTCCCGGGGCTGAGCAGCCGCCTGCTGCCGCGCCGGGAGGAGCGGGCGTCACTTCGCTGCCGCGGATCAGTGGGACGGCTTAGACGCGTTTGCGGGGTGCGGGTGCGCGGGGCGCTTCATTGGCCGTCGCGCACTTTGGTCGCCGCCTTCCTCGCCGCCACCAGGACCGGGTCCCACACCGGTGAGAACGGCGGGGCGTAGCCCAGGTCCAGGGCCGTCATCTGTTCCACCGTCATCTCGGCGGTCAGGGCGACCGCCGCGATGTCGACCCGCTTGCCCGCACCCTCCCTTCCGACGATCTGGACGCCCAGCAGGCGGCCCGTGCGCCGTTCCGCGAGCATCTTGACGGTCATGGGGCTCGCGCCGGGGTAGTAGCCGGCGCGGCTCGTGGACTCGACGGTGACCGTCTCGAACCGGAGGCCCACCCGCAGCGCGTCCTTCTCGCGCAGGCCGGTGCGGGCGATCTCCAGGTCGCAGACCTTGCTCACCGCCGTGCCGACGACACCCGGGAACGTGGCGTAACCCCCGCCCACGTTGGTGCCGATGACCTGCCCGTGCTTGTTGGCGTGGGTGCCCAGCGGGACGTACTGCTCCTGGCCCGAGACCAGGTTGAGCACCTCCACGCAGTCGCCGCCGGCCCAGATGTCCTCGTGGCCGCGCACGCGCATCGCGAGGTCGGTCAGCAGTCCGCCGTGCCGGCCCAGCGGCAGGCCCGCCGCCTCGGCGAGGCGGGTCTCGGGGCGGACGCCGATGCCGAGGATCACCACGTCCGCCGGGTACTCGGCGCCCTCCGTGGCCACCGCGCGCACCCTGCCGTCCTCGCCGGTGAGCAGCTCGGTGACCTCCGTGTCGTTGACCATGGTGATGCCGAGGCCCGCCATGGCCTTGTGCACCAGACGGCCCATGTCCGGGTCGAGCGTGGACATGGGCTCGCTGCCCCGGTTGACGACCGTGACCTCGTACCCGCGGTTGATCAGCGCCTCGGCCATCTCCACCCCGATGTAACCGGCGCCCACGACCACCGCGCGACGGCCACGCGTGCGTGCCAGTGTGTCCAGCAGGGCCTGGCCGTCGTCGAGGGTCTGCACGCCGTGCACGCCCGGAGCGTCCGAGCCCGGCATGTCCGGGCGGATCGGGTGCGCTCCGGTCCCGATGACGAGCTTGTCGTACGACGTCCAGGACTCGGCACCGGAGTCGACGGCACGCGCGCGTACCCGCTTCCCGGCCACGTCGATCTCCGTGACCTCGGTGCGCATGCGCAGGTCGATGTCGCGGGCGCGGTGCTCCGCGGGGGACCGGGCGATCAGCTGGTCCCGTTCCGCCACGTCACCGCCGACCCAGTACGGGATGCCGCACGCCGAGTAGGAGCTGAAGTGGCCGCGTTCGAAGGCCACGATCTCCAACTCGTCAGGTCCCCGCAACCGACGCGCCTGGGACGCCGCGGACATCCCCGCGGCGTCGGCGCCGATCACGACCAGTCGTTCCCGCCCACCGTCCATGCTCATGCGAACACGCTACGGGGCGCGGGCATTTCAGGCTCGCTCAGGTGTCGCTGCCGGGCCCGGCGGTGGTACCGCGGCGGCGCACCACCTTCCACCACAGCAGTGCCGCGAGGGCCGCCAGGGCCGCGAACGGCAGGGCCGCGCCCAGCGCCAGGGCGATCCAGCGCAGCATGGTCACGAAGACGTGCCAGCCCCCGGACAGGGCGTCCACGAAGCCGGGCGAGTCGTCCTCGGCGGCCCGGTGGACCGGCGTCTGGGTGAGCGACAGCGTGATCGTGGCCAGGCTCGTGCGGTCCTTGAGGGACGCCTGCTGGGCGAGCAGCGCCTCCAGATCGGCCTCACGGCTGCTCAACTCCCCTTCCAGGGCCACCACGTCACCGATCTTGTCCGCGCGGTCCATCAGCTCGCGGACCCGTGCCACGCTCGCCCGCTGCGACTTGATCCGGCTGTCCACGTCCACCACCTGGCCGGTGACGTCCTGTGCCTTCGCGGTGCGGGCGAGCAGCTTGCCGGCACCCTGGAGGTCGCCGAGCACCTCGTCGTAGCGCTCGGTGGGCACCCGCAGGACCACCCGGGTGTGCTCGTGCCCCGCGGAGTCCCGGCTCGTGGTCTCGGCTCCGACGTAGCCACCGGCGTTCTCGGCGGTGGTGCGAGCCGCGTCGAGGGCCTTGGGCACGTCCTTGACCTGCACGGTCAGGGAGGCGGTGCGGATGATGTCGCTCGCGGTGAGGTCGGGCGCGGTCCTGGCGGCCCCCTTGCCGCCGCTGTCCTCGGCACCGGCGGCACCCGCCGCCTCCCGGGCCGCGCTGCCCGAGTCGGGCTTGGCACCGCCGTCGCCGCCCGCGCCGCATCCGGTGAGGACGAGGGCGGCGGCGAGCAGGACGCCGGCGAGGGCGGGTCGTACGGGACGGCGCATGGTTCCCCCTGGGGATCGTGACGACTGACGCTCCTTCGACGCCGGGGCGGGGCGGAACGTTGGGCGCGGACGGTCCCGTTGCGGTCACGGTCCGGACGCGGGCAGGTCACCGGGCCGGGGCGGGGCCGTCGGTGGGGTCTGAGAGAGTGGGGCCATGAGCGCAACGGGTACGGGCACGGGGCATGTCGTCGTCATCGGAGCCGGGATCGCGGGTCTGGCCGCCGCCCACCGGCTGCTGGCGCGCGGCGCGCGGGTGACCGTGCTGGAGGCGTCCGGGAGAGTCGGCGGGAAGCTGCTGCCCGGCGAGATCGCGGGGGTGCGCGTCGACCTGGGTGCCGAGTCGATGCTGGCCCGCCGGCCCGAGGCGGTCGCCCTCGCGCGCGAGGTGGGCCTCGCCGGGCGGCTCCAGCCGCCGGCCACCGCCACCGCATCGATCTGGACCCGGGGTGCCCTGCGCCCCATGCCCAAGGGCCACGTCATGGGCGTCCCGGGCACCGCCGCCGCGCTGTCCGGGGTGCTCTCCGAGGAGGGCCTCGCCCGCATCGAACGCGACGCCGACCTGCCCCGCACCGAGGTCGGCGACGACGTGGCGGTGGGGGAGTACGTGGCGGCGCGGCTGGGCCGGGAGGTGGTCGACCGGCTGGTCGAGCCGCTGCTCGGCGGGGTCTACGCGGGCGACGCCTACCGCATCTCGCTGCGCTCGGCGGTCCCGCAGCTCTACCAGGCCGCGAAGACCCACGACTCGCTCACCCGGGCCGTCCGCGAGATCCAGGCGAAGGCGGCCGCGAACCAGCAGACGGGCCCGGTGTTCATGGGCATCGAGGGCGGCGTGGGCACCCTCCCGCTCACGGTGGCCGACTCGGTCCGGGCCCGGGGCGGCGAGATCCTCACCGGGACACCCGTGACGGAGCTGCGGCGGGTCGCACCCGACGGGACGAGTGAGACGGGGGGCCCTGCCGGCGGCGGCGCGGCGGTCGGCGCATCGGGCCCCGCGCGCGGTGGTGCGGCGGCCACCGACCGCCCGGCGGTTGCGGACGCCGTCGGTGGCCCGCGGTCGCCGGGCCGGGCCGACGCGCACGGCGTCTGGCGTGTCGTCGCCGGGGACCGGGTGCTGTACGCCGACGCGGTCGTCCTCGCCGTTCCCGCCCCCGCCGCCGCCGCCCTGCTGCGCGCCGAGGCGCCCGCCGCCGCGGCCGAGCTGGCCGCCGTCGAGTACGCCTCCATGGCCCTGATCACCCTCGCCTACCGCCGCGCCGACGCGGAACTGCCCGCCGGCAGCGGGTTCCTGGTCCCGCCCGTCGACGGCCGCACCATCAAGGCCTCCACCTTCGCCTCCCACAAGTGGGGCTGGATCGCCGACGAGGACCCGGACGTCGTCGTCCTGCGCACCTCGGTCGGCCGGTACGGCGAGACGGCCGTCCTCGACCGCGACGACGCCGACCTCGTCGACGTCTCCCGGCACGACCTGCGCGAGGCCACCGGCCTGGACGCCACCCCGCTGACGACCCGCGTCACCCGCTGGACCGGCGGCCTGCCCCAGTACCCCGTCGGCCACCACGCGCGCGTGGCCCGGATCCGCGAGCACGTCGCCCGGCTGCCGGCGCTCGCGGTGTGCGGCGCGCAGTACGACGGGGTCGGCATCCCCGCCTGCATCGCGAGCGCGTACGCGGCGGTCGACCAGCTCGCGGGCGACCTCGGCGGGATCGAGGAGCTGACGGCCAACCCGGTGCAGAGCCTGCACGGCGGAGCGGGAGAATAGGGATTATGAGTGACGACGCCCCCACCACCGAGGCCGGCCGGATCCCGAACAAGGGCAAGCTGGCCAAGGACCTCAACGAGGTCATCCGCTACACCCTGTGGTCCGTCTTCAAGCTGAAGGACGTGCTGCCGGAGGACCGCGCCGGCTACGCCGACGAGGTCCAGGAGCTGTTCGACCAGCTCGCCGCCAAGGACGTGACCGTGCGCGGCACCTACGACGTGTCCGGCCTGCGCGCCGATGCCGACCTGATGATCTGGTGGCACGCCGAGACCAGCGACCAGCTCCAGGAGGCGTACAACCTCTTCCGCCGCACCCGGCTCGGCCGTGCCCTGGAGCCGGTCTGGTCGAACATGGCGCTGCACCGCCCCGCCGAGTTCAACCGCTCGCACATCCCGGCCTTCCTCGCCGACGAGACGCCCCGCAACTACGTCAGCGTGTACCCGTTCGTGCGCTCGTACGACTGGTACCTGCTGCCCGACGAGGACCGCCGCCGGATGCTCGCCGACCACGGCAAGATGGCCCGCGGCTACCCGGACGTGCGCGCCAACACCGTCGCCTCGTTCTCGCTCGGCGACTACGAGTGGGTGCTGGCCTTCGAGGCCGACGAGCTGTACCGCATCGTCGACCTCATGCGCCACCTGCGCGGCTCCGAGGCCCGCAGGCACGTCCGCGAGGAGGTCCCCTTCTACACGGGCC
>NZ_JBEYFC010000378.1:0-9037 GCF_040634175.1 Streptomyces sp. NPDC007162 | reverse complement strand
GCCCGCCACCCTCGGCTCCCGCCTCGAACGCGTCGACGGCCTCGCCACCGCCGTCCTCGACACCTCACCCCTGCGCGCGGCGTCCCCGTGGATCATCTCACCCGTACATGGTCTCAGACCGGGTGACCCAGGACTCGAGGCTCAGGACCGACCGCCGCCCGGTGCCTAGGCTGGACACATGGGCCCCTACGACGCGGAGACCGAGGAGCTCGCCGCCGGCGCGCGGGCCGAGCTGGTGCGGGAGATCGACGCCGAGGGGGTCTGGGCGGCGGAACCGGTGTGGCGGGCGGCCTTCGAGGCGGTGCCCCGGCACCTGTTCGTGCCGTACTACTACGTCGCCGGGGCGCGGGGGTACGAGCGCCGGTGGGGCCAGAGTCCCGACCCGGCGGCGCGGGAGCGGTGGGTGCGGGGCGCGTACGAGGACGTTCCGCTGGCCACCCGGCTGCGCGACGGTGAGCTGCTGTCCTCCAGCAGCCAGCCGTCGCTGATGGCGCGGATGCTGGTGGCGCTGCGGGTGGCCGACGGTGACCGGGTGCTGGAGATCGGCGCGGGCACCGGGTACAACGCGGCGCTGCTGGCCCACCGGCTGGGGGACGACGGCCTGGTCACGACCGTCGACGTGGAGCCGGAGATCGTCGAGTCGGCGCGGCGGCACCTGGCGTCGGCGGGGTACCGGCCGGCCGTCGTCACGGGGGACGGGGCGCGAGGGGTGCCGGAGCGGGCGCCGTACGAGCGGATCGTCGCGACGTGCGCGCTGCCGGGGGTGCCGCGGGCCTGGGTCGGGCAGTGCGTGCCGGGGGCGCGGATCCTCTCGCCGGTGGCCACGGGGCTGCTGGCGCTGGCCGTGGCGGGCGCGGGCCGTGCCGAGGGGCGGTTCCTGGCGTCGGCGGCGTTCTTCGTGCCGCTGCGCGGCGTGGCGAGGGCGGTCGGGGCGGGGGATGCGAGCGGGGTGCCGGCCTGGGCCTTCGGGGACGAGTCCTTCCAGTTCCTGGCGGAGCTGACGCGGGGGGTGCTCGCGCCGAAGGAGGCCTATGAGGTGTGGGCGGGCGAGGGCAGGCCCGGGCGGGAGCGGTACGGGGTGACGGTGGAGGAGGGCGGGGAGTGGCTGTGGCTGGATGACCGGGAGGGGCCGTTCGTCTGGCCGCTCCCGGTCTGACGCCGACTGCGGGGTGCCGCGCTCAGCCCCGTCGGACGGTGATCGTCGTCCAGGCGCCCACGTGCACCCGGTCGCCGTCCTGGAGGGGCACCGGGACGAAGGGCTGGATGGGGTCCTCGCCGCCGTTCACCGTGGTGCCGTTCGTCGAGTTCTGGTCGACGACCGCCCAGCTGCCGTCTGGCTGCTGGACCAGGACCGCGTGCTGGTGGGAGACGCCCGGGTCCTCCGGCGGCACCGACAGGTCGATGTCGGGGGTGTCGCCGGTGGAGTGCCGGCGGCGGCCGATGGTGACCTGGTTGCCGGTGAGGGTGCGCTGCTGCTCGGGGGAGTACGCGGGCAGGTTGAGGCCGGCCGCCTCGGGGCCCGAGCGCTGCATCATCGCCATGAAGTACTCGCGGTCCGGGCCGATCGTCGCCGTCCAGGTCGCCGGGGACTGCGGGGCCTGCGGGAATCCGGAGCCCGGGGCCTGGGCGGAACCGGGCTGCGGGTAGCCGTAGCCGCCGGGGCGGCCCCCCGGAGCGCCGGGGCCGCCCGACGGCGGGGAGATCACCCAGTCGTCGTCACCGCCGCCGAAGGACGGGCCGCCGGCCGGCGGCCGGGTGGTCTCCTGCGGGAAACCGGGCGGAGCCGACTGCTGGAAGGCGCCGGGAGCGCCGCCGGCGGTCGCGCCGGGACCGCCGGGCGGCGGCGGAACCGGCGGCCGGGACGGGTCGCCGCCGAAGGGGCCGCCCGCGGGGCCGCCGGGGTCGCGGGTGTAGGGGCCGGAGGCCTGACCGGTGCCGGGGGCGCCGCCGAACGCCGAAGGCCCGCGCTCGCCGCCGAAAGGCGGGGGCCCGGACTGGCCGCGGTCGCCGCCGAACTGCGGGGGACCGGACTGGCCCCGGTCACCGCCGAAGGGCGGGGGCCCGGAGGCGCCGCGGTCCTCACCGAAGGGGGGCGGACCGGACTGGCCGCGGTCACTGCCGAACTGCGGGGGGCCCGACTGCCCGCGGTCGCCGCCGAACTGCGGGGGACCGGACTGGCCGCGCTCGCCGCCGAAGGGCGGGGGCCCGGAGGCGCCGCGGTCCTCACCGAAGGGGGGCGGACCGGACTGGCCGCGGTCACTGCCGAACTGCGGGGGACCGGACTGGCCGCGGTCACTGCCGAACTGCGGGGGACCGGACTGGCCGCGGTCACTGCCGAACTGCGGGGGACCGGACTGGCCGCGCTCGCCGAACGCCGGCGGGCCGCCGCGCTCGCCCGCGAACGGCGTCGGGCCCGAGGGCTCGCTGCCGAAGGACGGGATCGGCTCGGCGGGACGGTTCACCTGCGAGGGGCGCGAGCCCTGGTACTCGTACGAGTCGGTGTTGCCGCCGTACGACGGCGGGGCGGGCGGCCGGAAGGTGGGCGCGCCCTGGCCGGGCCCCGACGGGCGCGGCGCGGCCGGGGTGTACGAGGTCGCCGTGTTGGTCAGGAAGTTCCAGCGGCACTCCTCGCAGAACGGCGCACCGCCCTCCCGGGGCGTACGGCACTGCGGGCACAGCTCCGCCTCGGAGCCGTTCGGCACGGCCGAGAGGTGACGGCCGCCGGGGCCGCCCGCGGGCCCGCCGGCCGGGGCACCGGGCGCGGGCGGCGGGAAGCCGTAGCCGCCTGCGGTCGGCGGGGGCGGCGGAGGTACGGCACCGGCCATGCGGTGACCGCACACCTCGCACCAGTCGTCGGAACCCGACTGGTGTCCGTTCGGGCAGGTCGGCATGTCGGTGCTTCCCTCTCTGTCAGGTTCGTCCTGAGCCTGTCTGGGCGTCCTGCGGATGCTGCTGGGTCTGCTCTCAGGTCACTTCTTTACACGAACAGTCTTTGTGGACCGTGTCTCGAGAGTCATCTCGTCGGCCTCCGCAACCTTCGCTTTCAGTCGCACAGTACCCGTCGCGGCATCGACCACGTCCACCACCTTCGCAAGCAGTTTCGCAGTATCCGCGTTACCGGAAGCGCTTGCCAACTGAACGGCCCGACCCAGTTTGGCGGTTGCTCCGTCCATATCGCCTGCTTTGCGCAGATCCAGGCCCTTCTGGATGGCTTGTGCAAGTTCGGCCTGACCTGTGTAGTGGGCGACCTGGGGATTGATGGAGGTCGAGGCGGCCATGTCGTCCGTCCACACCGCCCTGATCAGACCCTGTGCGCCCAGGTTCTGGACGCTGCCGTCGGGCTGCGGGACCACCAACGAGACCCGCGCGGCGAGCATTTCCTGGCCGAGGCCGGCCGAGGGGACCTCCACGCAGACGTGGTAGTCGCGCGACTCGTCACCCCAGGAGCCGGTCGGGTAGTCCCCGGCACGCGGGCCTGCCTCGGTGCGCCGGTCGGTCAACTGCTCGACGGTGGGCGCCACTTGCTTGACGAACTTGATGGTCGTGCCGACCGGGGTCCACAGCCTGAGCGCGACGTCGGCGACCTCCTTGCCCATCGCCGTCTCCATCATCTGCGTGAAGTCGGCGGCCAGGCCCGCGGGGTCGGCGACGATGTCGGCGGTGCCGAGCATCGCGGAGGCTATCCCTGTGACTTCTTTCACTTCCCAGTCGGTGCCCACACCGCGGGCGTCACAGGTGAACCGTCCGGCACAGGAGTCCAGGGCGGCCCTCAGGTCCTCCGGCGACTCGTGCTCGTTGCGGCCGTCGGTGAGCAGGATGCCGTGCCGGATCGCGACGTCCGCCGAGGACAGCAGCCGGTCGGCCAGGCGCAGCCAGGTGCCGATCGCCGTGCCGCCGCCCGCGCTCAGCCTGCGCAGCGCCTGCTTGGCCTGCTCCCGGGTGGTGCGGTCGGCCACCGCGAGCCGCCCGCCGCCCGGGTAGACCTCCTTGGCGACGTGCGTGCCGCCGACCACCGCGAAGTGGGTGCCGTCGCGCAGCGTGTCGATCGCGGCCGCCGTGGCGTCCCGGGCGTTGCGCATCTTGGTGGGCGGGTAGTCCATCGAACCGGAGCAGTCCACCATGATCGCCACCCCGGCCGACGGCCCCTGCCCGGGCGCGTACGAGGCGCCGACCGAGCTGCCGACGGTGCCGCCGCCGGTCGAGGTCACCGTGACGATCGCGTTGACCTCACGGCCCCCGTCCGGCAGGTACTCGTTCTGGTACACGTCCACCGAGAACTGCGGCACGTTCGACTTCGAGAAATTGGCCATGACTGCTCCGGTCCCCCTCCACCCACGCGTGATGGGTGCTGACTGTGTGCGGACCGGTCCCCTCCGGCCCGCCGGTGCTTCCCCTGCGCTACCCCGTTCCGCTCTCCCGTTCACGGCCGTTCTGCGACGGCCTCAGGCGGATCCTGCCCCCTGCGGCGGCGCCGGGAACGGCAGCAGCGCCACTGTTACGTTGTCGTGGCCCCCGCCGTCCAGGGCGTGGCCGACCAGGACCCGGGCGGCGTGCAGCGGCCGCAGCGCCACATCCGCGGGGACGATCTCGGACATCTCCTCGGCCGTCTCCGCGTAGTTCCACAGGCCGTCGGTGCACACCACCACCACACCGGGCCGGTCCGGCTTGAAGGACGCGGTGTGCGGCTCCAGTTCGTAGGCGTCCGCGCCGAGCCAGCCGGTGATCGCGTGGGCCCGCTCGTCGGCGTACGCCTGCGCCTCGCTCATCAGGCCCGCCGCCACCATCTGCGCGGCCCAGGAGTCGTCCTCGGTGAGCCGGGCCGGCGGTGAACTGCGGTCCGCCGGCACCCAGTAGGCGCGGCTGTCGCCGACCCAGCCGACGACCAGCAGGCCCGCGGTGACCACCGAGCCGACGATCGTGCACGCGGGCGCGTTCTGGTGCGGGGTGTGCTCGCGGGCCGAGGTGGGCTCGTCGGCCAGCGCGTTGACGGCGTGGGACGCGGCGACGATCGCCTCGTGCAGCGCCGCCTGCGGATGGGTGCCCTGCGGCAGCGCGGCGAGCAGGCACTCGCCCGCGGCCCGGGACGCGGCCATGGAGGCCTCGTCGGGACGGGTCGCCGAGGAGACCCCGTCACAGACGACCGCGAGCACCGCCGGGGTGCCGTCGGGCAGCGCGGTGCAGCCGACGGCGAACGCGTCCTCGTTGCGGTGGTGGCGCAGTCCGCGGTCGCTGACCGCGGCCACCGGACCCGACTCCTGCTCCATGTGGTCGCGCTCCCGGGGCTGGGCGTGCCCGCAGTTCTCGCAGTAGCCGTCGTCGTCGACGCGGCCCGCCCGGCAGGCCACGCACACCTTCGCCGCCCCGGCGGCCCCGGTGCTCTCGGCGTTCTCGGCGGCGGAGGCGGCCACCCGCGGGTCCGGCGCCTGCAGCGGGTAGTCCTCGTCGGGCTCCGGCGGCCGGTCGAACCGCACCCCGGCGGCCGGTGACCCCGGCGAGCCGTGCGGCGCCGAACCGGGCAGCGGCGTGCCGCCCGAGTCGGTGCCGGGCAGATCGGTCGGCAGGTGCGGGTCAGCGTGCGTCGAGGAGCTCTCCGGCTCGGGCGGGGGCCAGTTCACACCGGAGGGTCCCACACCGGAGGCGCCCATGGTGAGGGTCGGGTGGTCCGGCGGCGCGGCGGGCACGGCCGACAGGTCGTACCCGCACGCACCACAGAAGAGATCACCCGATTCGAGCGGCTCCGCGCAGCTCGGGCACTTCGCCGGTGCGGCCTGCTGGGGCATCTGCGACATCAACTACACCCACGTCCGGGGGCGGTAACGGTTGGCCCGTTCCACCAGGTCGATCCTCTCCTCACCGCCGGTCGCCAGTCTGGCCAGCGTGCGGTACGAGCGTTCCAGGCCGAAGCGGAGGCCCCGCTCGTCCAGACCGCTGCCGAGCAGCACCCGGCCACCGGTCGCGGACTGTACGCCCTGGCCCCCGGAGAGTATCCAGTCCAGCGCGCAGCCGAGCACCTCCGCCGACAACTGCTCACGTCTGGCCGGGTCCAGACCGTACGCGTCCAGCGCCTCGATCTGCCCGGCCGCGGCCGTCAGATCGTCCAGGAACGGCGTGTCGTCCGGCCCCGCGGTCCGGTGCCGCAACCGCGCCCGTACGGCCGCCACCCGGGCCGCCGTGTAGTGGATCGAGGCCTCCGGCACCGACTCCAGCGTCTTCACGGCCCCCCGCCGGTCCCCGGCCGCCAGCTGCACCCGGGCCAGCCCGAAGGCGGCGCTCACGAAGCTCGGGTCGGTCGCCCACACCAGCCGGTAGTACTCGGCCGCGTTGTCCAGCTGGCCCAGCACCTCCGCGCACAGCCCGAGCGCCAGCTTGGGCGCGCTCTCGCCGGGGAACGCGTCGTAGACCGCGTCGAAGGACAGCGCCGCGCCCTCGAAGTCGCCGGTGACCAGGGCGGCCACACCCCGGTACCAGACCACCCGCCAGTCGTCGGGCCGCTCGTCCTCCAGCTCGCCCAGCGCGGTCAGGGCGGCCTCCTGGCCGTCGCTCTCCAGCCGGGCGCGGATCCCCCGCAGCCGGGTCTCCACGGTCTGCGTGGGCGCGGCGGCCAGCGCCCCGAGCAGCTCGCCCGGCGCCGAGGTCATCATCAGGCCCGCCAGGAAACCGGCGTTCGGGTCGCTCTGGTCGACCAGCGGCACCGGCAGGGCGAGCCCGGCGGCCGGCGTGGCGACGGCCTTCACCAGGGAACCGGCCGCGCCGTCGGGGGCCGTCCGCGCTCCCGGCGGCTCCAGCGCGAGCGTTCTGGAGGTCACCGCCCGGGTGCCCAGCCGGGACACGTCCCCGGCCAGCCTCGGGAACAACTCCGTGTCCGTGACCTTCACCTCGGGCCCGAACAGCGTCGACAGGGCGGGCCTGGCCTGCCCGGTCTGCACCGACACGACCTCCCGCAGCACCCCGGTCAGCTGCTCGGCCATCTCCTGCGCGGAGGCGAACCGGCGGGCCGGGTCCGGGTCGGTGGCCCGCACCAGCAGCCGGTAGAACGACTCGTACTGCCGGAAGACCTCGACGGTGTCCGGGTCGGGCAGCGAGTCCACGAAGACCGTCGTGTAGCCATGGAAGTCGAAGGTGAGCACGGCCAGCGTGCGGCCCACCGTGTACAGGTCGGAGGCGACCGACGGACCCACCTCGGCGACCTCCGGCGCCTGGTAGCCGACCGTGCCGTAGATCGCCGACTCCTCGTCGTCCATGCGGCGCACCGCGCCCATGTCGATCAGCTTCAGCTGGTCCTCGGTCTGGATGGCGTTGTCGACCTTGAAGTCGCAGTACAGCAGGTTGCGGCTGTGCAGATGGCCGAGGGCCTCCAGGGCCTCGATGCCGTAGGCGCACGCCTGCTCCACCGGCAGCGGGTCGCGGCGGCCCTCCGGCGTGCGCCGGGCGTTGGCGATCTCCTTGAGGGACTTGCCGCCGACGTACTCCATGACGATGTAGCCGTCCAGGGAGCCGGTCCGCTTGTCGAGGTGCTCGACGAAGTTGTAGATCCGCACGATGTTCGCGTGCTCGATCTCCGCGAGGAACCGCCGCTCGGAGATCGCCGCGGCCATCGCGTCCTGGTCACCGGTGTCCAGGAGGCCCTTGAGGACCACCCAACGGTCGGCCACCGCCTTGTCCACGGCCAGGTAGATCCAGCCCAGACCGCCGTGCGCCAGACAGCCCGCGACCTCGTACTGGCCGTGCACCACGTCACCGGCCTTGAGCTTGGGCACGAACGAATACGGGTTGCCGCACTTGGTGCAGAACCCCTCGGTGCGGCCCGGCCGCTCACCCCGGGCCCGGCCGACCGGCGCCCCGCAGTCCGAACGCGAGCAGAACCGCTTGCGCTCGGGCACCTCCGGGTCGTCCAGGACCATCGCGCGCGGGTCGGGCCGCGGCACCTGAGGCACCGCCACCAGGCCCGCGCCCAGCCTGCTGCGCCCCGACGCACCGGTCGACGAACCCGAACTGCGCACCGACACCGAACGCCCCGTCGGCCCGCCCGACAGCGACCGCGACAGCCGCCCGGAGACCGAGCGCCGCGACTTCGACGACTGCGACGACGTCCGCGAACTGCGGCCGGTGGAGCGCGAACTCCCGCTGCCCGCCGAGTCCCGGCCGCCGGCCGTGATCCCGGTGGGCGGCGATTCCAGCGTCCCCTTCGCCGAGACGACCGGCGCCAGACCGCAGGTGTCGCAGTACAGCTCGCCGCCGCCCACGTCCTCGTACGACCCCTCGCAGCCCGGCCGCTGGCACGACTGTCCCACCTGGCTCATACCTGCTCCCCCCTCCGGTCCTCGGGCCCGCCCTGCTGCGGCACCCGCGGCGCCCCCAGCGCCTCGGCCGCCGCCCGCTGGTACCGCAGCACCGCCTGCTCCGCCACCCTCAGGTCGCAGGGCGCGCTCCACAGCATCCGCCGGGCCGCGTCGTACCGCTCGATCAGGAACGGGTCCTCGGCCAGCCCGTGCCGGGCCACCTTCGCCTTGTACGCGTCCAGCCGGCCGCGCAGCTCCGCGCGGACCGCCAGCGGCGCGGTGACCGCCGTCAACGACTCGCGGGCCCGCAGCAGTTCGTCCTCCGCCTGCTGCTCCAGCGACTCCAGAAGCGGCGACAGCCGGTGCCACTGGGCCTGCCTGCGGTACTCGGCGGCGGTCGCCAGCTGCTCCTGGAGCGCGGTCGGCGGACCGCTGACCACCGGCACCTCGGTCGCCGCGATCTTCGCGAGGACCTCACCGCGGGCGGTACGCGCCTCGGACAGGGTGCGGTCCGCGCGGGACAGCACGTCCCGCAGCCTGATCAGCCGCGCCTCGGCGTCCTGCCGTACCGTCAGCACGGCGTCGATCTCCCGCCGCACCTCCTCCAGCGCCCGCGCCTCCCGGTCGTACACCGTGGTGTCCGGACGGCCGCCGCCGGGCGCCGAACTGCCCTGCGCGGGCACCCAGAAGGCCAGCGGGTCGCAGACCACGTCCTCGCGCAGCTCACTCGGCTGGACCAACGCGAAGCCACTTCCCAT
>NZ_JBEYFC010000377.1:0-9041 GCF_040634175.1 Streptomyces sp. NPDC007162 | reverse complement strand
CCGCTGCGCCTCGCCGCCCTGCTCGCCTGCTTCGTCGCCACCGGCGCGGTGTTCGGCTCGATGGAGGTCGTCACCATCGCCTACGCCGACGCGCAAGGCCACCAGCGCGGACCGTGACGCCACCGCCGCGCCGGGGCGCGCCGCCGTACGCGCCGCTCGTCCATGACCGCCACGCCGGACCCCGACGGCCGGGTCTGCCGCCGGGCTGCGGCGGGTGGCTGCGGCAGGGATGCCGGGATCAAGGCGCCCGGGATCAGCGGCCGGGCGTCAGCTCCGCCAGCTCCGCGTCGAACAGCCGCTCCACGTCGAAGCCCATGCCCGTGAAGTGCCCGGCGAGTTCCAGGGAGAGCACCCCGTGCAGCCGGGTCCAGAAGGCCAGTGCCCTGCGCAGCACTCCCGGCGGGGCGGGATGGCCCTCGGCCCACTGGCGGTGCTGGCTGAGATGCGCGGTGAAACCCGCGGAGGCCGGCGGCGGCGCCTCCAGCCCGGCCGCCGCGCAGACGTCGAGCAGGGCCGCCATGATCTCGCGGGCGATGGCGGTGATGTCGTCGGGCGCTTGGTATCCGGGAACCGGCGTGCCGTACACGAGGAAGTACCGCTGGGGGTCGTCCAGCGCCCACCGGCGCAGGGCGTGCGCGAGCCCGTCGAGGCCGGCTCCCGCTTCGGCGGTGGCGCGGAACGTGTCGGCCAGGCTGCGGTACGCGTCCCGGATCAGCTCGGTGATCAGTTCGTCGCGACTGCCGAAGTAGCGGTAGAGGGCGGGGCCGCTCATGCCGAGTTCCTTGGCGATGGCGTTCAGGGACAGGCCTGAGGCGCCGGACCTGGCCATCTGCCCCCAGGCGCGCGCCTTGATGTCCGATCGCACCTGGGCCCGGTAGCGCTCCCGAGGGCCCACCGCGTCCGCAGCAGCCGCCATGTCCGTCACTCTCCGTCCGCGATCCAGTGGATTCCGGGGTTCAGATTCGTTCCAACCTATCACTATCGGGACTACCTCTAGCAGGCGCAACGGCCACCCCCTCTGCGAATACTTGACACTATCGCGATGGCCAGTCATTTTAGTTATAGCTTCTAACGTAAGCGACGCAGTCTCGCGAACGCCCGAACTCGGAGGACGTCATGGAAACCGCAGCAACTCCCGGACCCGCCCGCAGCACCCGGCTCGTCGAGGTCGTCCTGCCCGGCACGGTGGAGCCCGAGGAGCTCCAGCTCCGGCACCGCGAGATCCCGGTTCCGGGCCCCGGCCAGGTCGTCGTCCGCGTGGAGGCCACCGGTGTCTCCTTCGCCGAGCAGCAGATGCGCCGCGGCCGTTACTACGACCAGCCGCCCTTCCCCTTCGTCCCCGGCTACGACCTGGTCGGCAGGGTGGAAACGGCCGGCGAGGGGGTCGCACGGGAGCTCGTCGGCACGCGGGTGGCGGCGCTGGTCAAGGTCGGCGGCTGGGCCAGTCACGTGCTGCTCGACGCGGCCGACGCCGTGGCGGTGCCGGCCGGGGTCGGCGCGGCGGAGGCGGAGACGCTGGTCGTCAACGGCATCACCGCCTGGCAGATGCTCCACCGCAAGGCCGGCGTGCGCAGCGGCGGGACGATCCTGGTGCACGGAGCCAACGGCGGGGTCGGCACCGTACTCGTCCAGCTCGCCCGCGCGGCGGGTCTGCGGGTGATCGGGACAGCCTCGCCCCGCCACCACGACGCGCTGCGCGACCTGGGAGTGACGCCGGTCGACTACCGCGACGAGGACGTCCCGGCACGGGTGCGCGAACTGGCCCCCGGCGGTGTCGACGCCGTCTTCGACCACCTCGGCGGCCGGAGCGTCGTCGACTCCTGGGGGCTCCTCGCGCCGGGCGGCACCCTCGTCTCCTACGGCAGCGCCACCACCAGGGACGACACCGGCTCCAAGCAGTGGCCGGTACTGAGGATCCTCGGCCGCGTGTGGCTGTGGAACGCGCTGCCCAACGGCCGGCACGCCTACTTCTTCAACGTCTGGGCGGGCCGCGCGTTCGGCCGGGACCGCTTTCGGGCCCGGCTGAGGGCGGACCTGACCGAGGTGTTCCAGGCTTTCCGGCGCGGCGAGGTCGGCGCGCACATCGCGGCCCGGCTCCCCCTGACCAGGGCCGCCGAGGCGCTGCGGCTCGCGGAGTCGGGGACGGTCGCCGGGAAGGTCGTCCTGGTCCCGGACACCGGCGACGGCCCGACCGCCGATCCGGCTCGGTGAACGCCGCCGGCACGGTGGACGTGGTCGACCCGGCGAACGTCGGCTCAGTGGCCGCCGCCCGCGGCCGCACCACCGTCCGCGAAGGCGCCGGGGTCCCCGAAGGCCAGTGCGGCGAAGCGTTCGCCGATGAGGCGGTGGGTGGCCGCGTCGGGGTGGAGCCGGTCGGGCAGCGGGAGTTCGGCGGAGTCTGCCTCGCCGTACAGGGCGCGGCCGTCGAGGTAGTGGACATGGAGGTCGTCGGCCGCGCGCTGGGCCACGATCCGGGCCAGCTCGTCCCGGATGACGTTCAGGGTGAGCTTGCCGGCGGCCCGCTCGGCCGGGTCGCCGACGGCCGTGAAGGTGAGCCGGCCCTCGCCGAAGGCGCTCAGGTCCATGGCGGTGGGGCCGGGGGTGTCCTCGTGGAGGGGGCACAGGATCGGCGAGACCACCAGCAGCGGGGTGGTGGGATGCCCCTCGCGGACGGTGTCGAGGAAGCCGTGCACGGCGGGACCGAAGGCCCGCAGCCGCATCAGGTCGGCGTTGACGACGTTGATGCCGAGTTTCAGGCTGATCAGGTCGGCCGGGGTGTCCCGGACGGCGCGGGCGGTGAACGGGTCGAGCAGGGCGCTGCCGCCCAGCCCCAGGTTCACCAGCTCCACCCCGCCGAGCGCGGCGGCGACCGCCGGCCAGATCGCGGTGGGGCTCGCCGCGTCGGAGCCGTGGCTGATGGAGCTCCCGTGATGCACCCACGTCCTGCGGCCGCGGTCGGGTACGGCGGCGAGCGGGGCGTCGGTGCGCAACGCGACCAGTTCGGTGGTCTCGTTGTGCGGCAGCCAGATCTCCACGTCCTTCGCCCGCCCGGGCAGGCCCGCGAAACGGAGGGTGCCGACGGGGCCGGGACGCACCTCCATCGTCCCGGCACCCATGTCGACGAGCTGGATCCTGCCGCCGGTCACCACGTCCTGACCGGCCAGGATGCCGTCGAGGAGGAGGTCGTACACGCCGTCCGGGCGGGGCGGGGCGCCGACGTAGTGGCGCTTGGTCGGCAGGGTGTCGAGTTCCAGCGCGGTGGCACGGGTGCGGAACACCAGTCGTACGCCGGAGGGCTGGGCCTCGACCATGGCGAGCTGCGGGTCGGCGCACTGCGCGCGGGCCCGGGGCGGGAGCCGGTGGGGCAGGATGCCGTGCTCGGTGCGTTCCAGGTCGAGGGCGCCGCGCAGGAGGTCGGCGGTGATGGGGGTGGTGATCCAGGACTGGTCGTGGTCGGTGTTCATCGCCTCTGCTTGCCTGTCTGGAGGGGGCGGGTCGGTCAGGTCGGCGCGGGCCAGTTGCGCAGCAGGGCGTCCAGGGCGTCGAGGATGCGGGTCCAGGACTGCTGACTGTCGGGGGCGCTGTGGCTGAAGCCGCCGCCGAGCTCCAGGTCGACGTAGCCGTGGAAGACGCTGCCGAGCATGCGGACGGCATGGGTCTGGTCCGGTTCGGTCAGGTCGTAGCCGCGCAGGATCGCCCGGGTCATCTGGGCGTGCCGGACGCCGGCGCTGCCGGCCGCCGTCTGCGCATCGAGGCGCAGCCGGGCCGCCGCGTAGCGGCCGGGGTGGGCGCGGGCGTAGTCGCGGTAGACGTCGGCGAACGCGAGGAGGGCGTCCTTCCCGGCCCGTCCGGCGAGCGCCTCGGCGGCCAGGTCGGCCATTTCCTCCAGTGCCAGCAGGGCGATCCTGGTCCGGAGGTCCTGGGAGCTCCTGACGTGCGAGTAGAGGCTGGCGACCTTCACGTCGAACCGTCTGGCCAGCGCCGAGACGGTCACCTGGTCGAAGCCGACCTCGTCGGCCAGTTCGGCTCCCGCCCGGACCAGTCGTTCCGGAGTCAGTCCCGCTCGCGCCACCGCCGCTCCTCCACTCCCCCGCCTGAGTTGATTATGCATTTACCTAAGACCTTTAGGCAAATTAGCGTGCAATATATGAGACAGCTGAGTGAGCAAGAGATCCGCGGCGCGTTCGTGAACTGCACCAAGGGCGCCGCGAAGCGCCTGAGCATCCCGCACGACCTGGACGAGCAGCCGTGGGCCGACCTGGACTACTTCGGCTGGCGGGATCCACAGGCACCCGACCGCGCCTACCTGGTGACCGAGCTGGACGGCCGCACCCTGGCCGTGGCACTGCGCTGCCCGAGCCCGTCCTCCTGGACGACCCGGCGCAGCATGTGCAGGATCTGCCTGACCACGCACACCGGGGGCGTCTCGCTGATGGTCGCCGCGAAGGCGGGGAAGGCCGGGCAGCAGGGCAACTCGGTGGGCGCCTACCTCTGCTCCGACCTCGCCTGTTCGCTGTACGTGCGAGGCAGGCGGGACGCGGGCGTCGGCGGGCACATACCGGAGTCGCTCACCCTGGAGGAGAAGATCGAGCGGACCGTGGCCAACCTCGCCGCGTTCCTCGCCAAGGTGACGGCCTGAGCGGGGACGGGCAAGGCCTGAGCCGGGACGTCCGCTACGGGAAGACCAGCCCCACTCCGTGGGCCAGCTGGGCGGCCGCATGCCGGAAGAAGCGCTCCCGGTCCTCCACGACACCCTTGAACTGCCCGAACACTTCGAACCCCACCAGCCCGAACAGCTGCGCCCAGGCCGCAGCCATGGCGACGGCCACCTCCGGCGGGAGGCCGGGCACCAGTTCCTCGGCCATGCGCCGGGCTTCGGGAGCGAGTTCGGCCGGTACGGGCGTACGGGCCAGACCGCGCCGTTCGAACGCCTCCCGCAGGATGCCGATCAGCACGAGGGCGACCCGGGCGGCGGGCGGGATCGTCGCCTCCGGCGCCGAGTAGCCGGGCACCGGAGAGCCGTAGATCAGCGCGTACTCGTGCGGATGCGCCAGCGCCCAGCGGCGCACCGCCTCGCAGACGGCGACCCAGCGCTGCGCCGGAACGACGTCGTGGGCAGCGGCGCGCGCGGCCTCCGCGGCCTCGCCCAGGGAGTCGTAGGCATCGATGATCAGGGCGGTGAGCAGGTCGTCGCGACTGGGGAAGTAGCGGTAGAGCGCCGAGGAGACCATGCCGAGCTCGCGCGCGACGGCCCGCAGGGACAGCTTCGCCGCCCCCTCGGCCGCGAGTTGTCTGCGCGCCTCGTCCTTGATGGCCGCGGTGACTTCCATCCTGGCTCGCGCACGGGCGCCCTGTGGGGTGGTCATGAGGGTCAGTTTGCCATGTTCGCGGAGCAGTGCACGCGTTGTGGAGCAGTGATCTCACATCAGTACGCAGCTCTCAAACCAGAGCGCCATCCACAAAGCAGTGCGCCGCTCAAAAAAGAGAGCACCGCTCTTGCCAAGGAGCACCGCTCACCCCCACACTGATGTCAAGCGAGAGCACCGCTCTCTCAGTCAAATGGGGGTCACGATGTCGTCGTCACAGTCGCAGCCGTCGTCCGAGCCGTACTACGCCGAGGCCAACCCGATGGCCGTCCGGATGAACAGCCTCGTCGGCTGGCTGGCCCGGCACGGGATCAGCCTCGCCGGCAGTGCGGAGCTGTCCGTGCGCGGCCGCAAGAGCGGCCGGATGCAGCGCGTCCCGGTCAACCCGCACACGTACGACGGCACCCAGTACCTGGTCTCGGCGCGCGGCAACTCCCAGTGGGTGCGGAACATGCGCGTGGCCGGCGGCGGGGAGCTCCGGGTCGGCCGGAAGGTGCGCGAGTTCACCGTGGCGGAGCTTCCCGACGCCGAGAAGCTGCCGGTGCTGCGTACCTACCTGGAGAAGTGGGGCTGGGAGGTCAAGCAGTACTTTCCCGGGGTGACGGCCGGATCCTCCGACGCGGAACTCCTCTCGGCCGGTGCCGACCACCCCGTCTTCCGGATCAGCGTCACGAAGTGACGGCATCCTCGTCGGCCGTGTTCTCCGTGGCCGGCTCGTCCTCGGCCTTGACCTTGGCCGCCGGCGCCGGGTCGAAGGCCGTGAGGGCACGCTGGGCCAGCGGATGGGAGCGGACGAGTTCGCCCAGGGAGGTCCGGCCCTGGGTGATCTCCTTGAACGCCCGCCAGGCCGGCCGGAACCCGGTCAGCGCCGCGTGGAACAGGCCGGGACGGCGCTCGAACGCCGCGAGCATGCTCTTGCCGACGCTCATCTCGACGCCGAGGCCAGCCTTGATGGCGAAGGCGTAGTTCAGGGCCTGGCGGCGGGTGTCCACGGCGTCATGGGCCTCGGCGATCCGCACCGCCCACTCCCCCGCGAGCCGCCCCGAGCGCAGCGCGAAGGAGATGCCCTCGCGGGTCCACGGCTCCAGGAGCCCGGCCGCGTCACCGCACACGAGCACCCGGCCCCGGGAAAGCGGCGAGTCGTCGGCGCGGCAGCGGGTCAAGTGGCCCGAGGAGATGCTCGGTTCGAAACCGGCCAGGCCGAGCCGGGCGATGAAGTCCTCCAAGTAACGCTTGGTGGCGGCGCCTTCGCCGCGCGCCGAGATCACCCCTACGGTCAGCGTGTCGTCCTTGGGGAAGACCCAGCCGTAACTGCCGGGCATCGGGCCCCAGTCGATGAGGACCCGGCCCCGCCAGTCCTCAGCGACCGTCTCCGGCACCGGGATCTCCGCCTCCAGGCCGAGGTCCACCTGGTCGACCTTCACCCCGACGTGCGCCCCTATCCTGCTGGCGCTGCCGTCGGCGCCGACCACCGCGCGGGCCAGCAGGGTCTCGCCGCCCTGGAGGACGACGGCGACCGTGCGCCGGTCCGGTACGGCCGAGCCGTGCTGCTCGACACGCTGCACGGCGGCCCCGGTGCGCAGTTCGGCGCCCGCCTTCTGGGCGTGCTCGACCAGTTGCTGGTCGAACTCGGGGCGGTTGATCAGCCCGAACATCATCTGCTTGGAGCGGCGAGTGCGGGTGAACCGTCCGTTGTTGGAGAAGGTGACCGCGTGCACCCGGTCCTTGAGGGGCAGCTCGAAGCCGGGCGGCAGCGCGTCGCGGGAGGGACCGATGATGCCGCCGCCGCAGGTCTTGTAGCGGGGCAGTTCGGCCTTCTCCAGCAACAGCACGCGCCGTCCCGCGACCGCCGCCGCGTAGGCGGCCGAGGCGCCCGCCGGTCCCGCGCCCACCACGACGACGTCCCACACCCGCTGCGCGTCGTCCGCCTGCACGTCGTCCGCCGAAGAATTCTCGCCGCTCACGATGGTCCGCTGCTCCGATCAAGCCGTAGAAGCCGTATCAAGCTGTATCAAGCCGTGGGCCGGGCCCGGTCCGTCCATGTCCATGGGCCGACACCTGTCACCCGTCCCCCCGCATCCTACGGCGGAGATCGCCGCAGGCCACTGTGGGAGGATCGGTGTACACACCAGTTCAACGTCGCACCCACGAGGAGCGTGCCCATGTCGTCCAATCCGGTCGTCGAGACCGTCGCCGCCTTGCTGCCCCGGGCGAAGGCGGAGCTCGCCGAGCTGGTGGCCTTCAAGTCGGTGGCGGACTTCGCCCAGTTCCCGAGGAGCGAGAGCGAGGGGGCCGCGAACTGGGTGGCCGACGCGCTGCGCGCCGAGGACTTCCGGGACGTCGCCGTACTGGACACCCCGGACGGCACCCAGTCGGTGTACGGCTACCTGCCCGGACCTGAGGGTGCCAAAACGGTCCTGCTGTACGCGCACTACGACGTGCAGCCGCCGTTGGACGAGGCCGCCTGGACAAGCCCGCCGTTCGAGCTGACCGAGCGGAACGGCCGCTGGTACGGGCGCGGTGCCGCCGACTGCAAGGGCGGCCTGATCATGCACCTGCTGGCGCTGCGTGCGCTGAAGGCGAACGGCGGTGTGCCGGTCCACGTGAAGGTGATCGCCGAGGGCTCCGAGGAGATGGGCACCGGCGGCCTGGAACGGTACGCCGAGCAGCACCCGGACCTGCTCACGGCGGACACGATCGTCATCGGTGACACGGGCAACTTCCGCGTCGGGCTGCCGACCGTGACCACGACCCTGCGCGGTATGACCCTGGTGCGCGTCCAGATCGACACGCTCCAGGGCAACCTGCACTCCGGGCAGTTCGGCGGCGCCGCCCCGGACGCCCTGGCCGCGCTGATCCGCGTGCTGGACTCGCTGCGCGCCGAGGACGGTTCGACGACGGTCGACGGGCTCACGCCGGAGTCGGGCTGGGAGGGTCTGGAGTACGACGAGGAGCAGTTCCGCAAGGACGCGAAGGTGCTGGACGGCGTCGGGCTGATCGGTGACGGTTCGGTCGCGGACCGCATCTGGGCCCGTCCAGCGGTCACGGTGCTCGGCATCGACTGCCCGCCGGTCGTCGGCGCCACCCCGTCGGTGCAGGCCGGCGCCCGCGCCCTGGTCAGCCTGCGGGTGCCGCCGGGCGTGGACGCGGCGGAGGCGAGCAAGCTGCTCCAGGCCCATCTGGAGGCGCACACGCCGTGGGGCGCGCGGGTGCGGACGGAGCCGGTCGGCCAGGGCCAGCCGTTCCGTGCCGACACCACGAGCCCGGCGTACCAGGCCATGGCCGACGCGATGAAGGTCGCCTACCCGGGCGAAACCATGCAGTACGCGGGTCAGGGCGGCTCCATCCCGCTGTGCAACACCCTCGCGAGCCTCTACCCGCAGGCGGAGATCCTGCTGATCGGCCTGAGCGAGCCGGAGGCGCAGATCCACGCGGTCGACGAGAGCGTGTCCCCCGAGGAGCTGGAGCGGCTGTCGGTGGCGGAGGCGCTCTTCCTGCGCAACTACGCGACGGGCTGAATCGCTCTGTCCACGGCAGAGGACCCTCGTCTGCGGACGGGGGTCCTCCCTACGTTCGGCAGATGGATGTCATCGAGCTGCTCCCCCGGCTGCACCTGCTGCGCTTCCCGGTGGGTCAGGCCTACCTGTGGCACGACCCGGACACCGGCACCTCGAC
>NZ_JBEYFC010000376.1:0-9048 GCF_040634175.1 Streptomyces sp. NPDC007162 | reverse complement strand
GCGGAGCGGGTGCGGAAACTGTCCTCGCGGTATGCCGAGCCCTCCGCCGTGGTCGGTCCCTGGGACGCGCAGGCCGGACTGGAGGCCGCCCGACGTGCTCGTCCTCGGTGCGGACCGGGATCCACACCGTGGTCTCACGAAGACCGCCAACACCGATCGCCGCGCCCGGCGTTAGAGATCAGGCAGAGAGCCTGTCGCAGAACTCTCGCGGAATTGTCCGTGATCGGTAACGGACGGATCCGGTGCCCGCCGCCTTCCGTCCTGACGGGTGCACGGGAACGACAGAACGACAAGGATCGGGGCGGACATGGCGCGGCACGGCGGACGGGGTTGGTACGGCCAGGTGGTCGCTGGGGCGCTCGGGGTCAGTGCGGTGGCCGTCGCCGCCTCGCTGTGGACCGCGCAGGCCGGTCCCGTCAACGGGTCCTCAGGTACAGGGGGTTCGGCGCCCCACACGGTTCCGAAGGCGGCCCCGGTGTCGGTGGAGATCGCGCACGCCTCGGACCGGGGCGCCCGGGGTGTGAACATCACCATCGACGACGGCCCGGACCCGGTCTGGACCCCGCGGGTGCTGGAGGTGCTCAAGGAATACGGCGTGAAGGCCACGTTCTGCATGATCGGCCCGCAGGCGCAGGCGCATCCGGACCTGGTCAAGGCGGTGGTGGCGGCCGGGCACCGGCTGTGCGACCACACGGTGTCGCACGACGTCACCATGGACAAGAAGTCCGAGGCCTACCAGTCCCAGCAGATCCTGGACGCCGAGCGCATGATCACGAAGGCGTCCGGGGGCGTACGACCGCTGTACTACCGCGCCCCGGGCGGTGCCTTCACTCCGTACAGCCGCAAGATCGCCGCCTCCCACGGCATGCGCCCGCTGGGCTGGAACGTCGACTCCAAGGACTTCGAGCGCCCGGGCACCGCCGTCATCGTCAGCACCGTGAAGAACGAGATGTCCAACGGCCCGACGATCCTCTTCCACGACGCCGGCGGCGACCGCTCCGAGACGGTGGCCGCCCTGCGCGAGGTACTGCCGTGGCTGAAGGAGCAAGGGCACTCGTTCGGCTTCCCGGTGCGCTGAGCCCCGGCCACGGCACATGTCGCGGACGGCCCGGTGGTGGCAGCATATGAGTCGGGTGCGCGGTGCGGCGGCGGGGCCGACCGTGCCGGGGCCGACGGGAGGTGTACATGTCGGGGCGGGCGCCACGGTGGCTGACGTGGCTGCGTCGCAGGGACCCGGACCTCGCGGCGACCCGGCGGGCCGGGCGGACGGCACTGGTGATGCCCGCCCTGTTCGCCCTGTGCACCGAGGTGCTGCACTCCCCGACGACGGCCAGTTTCGCCGCGTTCGGGTCGTTCTCGATGCTGCTGCTGGTCGACTACTCCGGCCCGATGGTGGAGCGGCTGCGGGCGCAGGTGGCGCTGGCGCTGGCCTGGCTGGTGCTGATCTGCGTGGGGACGCTGGCGGGGCGGGAGATCTGGTCGGCCGTGGCGGCGACGGTCGTGGTCGGTTTCCTGGTCCTCTTCGCGGGCGTGGTCAGTTCGGTCCTGGCGGGCAGCTCCACGGCACTGCTGCTGGCCTTCGTGCTGCCGGTCAGCGCGCCGGTGCCGCTGTCGCAGCTGCCCGAGCGGCTGGCGGGTGCGGGGCTCGCGGCGGCGGCGGCGCTGCCCGCCGTCGCCCTGCTGTGGCCGCGGCCGGTCGCCGATCCGCTCAGCGCCCCGGCGGCCGCCGTCTGCCGGGCCGCCGCCGGGTACCTGCGCACCCGGGCGTCCCTGCCGGGCCCGGACCTGCCGCCCGACGCCGACCTGTGCCGGGCGGCGGCCGAGCACACCGCCCGTACCGGCGCCGAACTGCGGGCGGCCTTCGACGCCACCCCGTACCGGCCCACCGGCCTGTCGGCGACTTCCCGCGCCCTGGTCCGGCTGGTCGACGAGCTCACCTGGCTGTGTGCCGTGCTCGTGGACCGGTCCGACTACGCCGACGAGCCGCCCGGCTGCGATCCGGCCGCCCATTTCGTGCGCCGGGCCGGCGCGCTCGTCCTGGAGGCGGCCTGTGACCTGCTCACCGACCTCGACGGCGACACCGGTCCGCTGCGGACCCGTGCCGCGGAGCTGCGGGCGGCCCTGACCGGGATGGAGCACAGCTCCGCCGTCCGTGTGCCCGCCGAGCCGCCGGACGGGAACAGGACGGCCGAGGTCTACGGGTTCATCGCGATGCTGGACGTGTCCTTCCGCGCCCAGGAGCTGGGCTTCGCCGTGCTGCAGATCGCCGACAACGTCGGCATGGCGGCCTCCGCCTGGCAGCGGAGCTGGCCCGAGCGGCTGCTCGGCCGGGAACCGGGCGCGCTGACCGCGCCGCTGGCCGCCGCCCGCGAACGGGCCGTCACCCACCTCACGGTGGACTCGGTGTGGCTGCACAACAGCCTGCGCGGCGCCGTGGGCCTCGGCATCGCCGTGTTCCTCGCCGGGGTGACCGGAGTCGGGCACTCCTTCTGGGTGCTGCTGGGCACCCTGTCCGTGCTGCGCTCCAACGCGCTCAGCACCGGGCAGAACGCCGTCCGTGCCGTCCTGGGCACCGTGGTGGGATCCGTGATCGGGGCCGGGCTGCTGCAGCTGATCGGCCACCACGGCACCGCCCTGTGGTTCGTGCTCCCGGTGGCCGTCCTGCTCGCGGGCGTCGCGCCCGCGGCCGTCTCCTTCGCCGCCGGGCAGGCGGCGTTCACCGTGACGCTCGTGGTGCTGTTCAACATCGGCCACGACCCCAGCTGGCACATCGCCCTGCTGCGCGTCCAGGACATCGCGCTGGGCTGTGCGGTCAGCGTCGTCGTCGCGGTGTTCTTCTGGCCGCGCGGCGCCCGGGCCGCCGTGCACCGGGCGCTCGCCGAGGCGTACGACGACAGCGCCCGTTACCTGGGCTGCGCCGTCGACTACGCCCTCGGCCACAGCACCCCCACGGATCCCGGTCCGCAGAGCCGGGTGGCGGCGGCCTCCGCCCGGCGGCTGGACGACGCGTTCCGCAGCTACCTGGCCGAACGCGGCGCCAAACCCCTGTCGTTGGCCTGTACGACCACGCTGGTGACCGGGGTCGTGGGCCTGCGGCTGGCCGCCGATGCCGTCGTGTCCCTGTGGCAGGGCGAGGACCTGGCCCGGGTCCAGGCCGTCCGGGCCGACGCCCACGGTGCCGTGCTCGGGTCCGCGGCCCTGGTCACCGGCTGGTACCACGAGTTCGCCGCGAGCCTCGGCGACCACTCGCCGGTGCCCGACGTCGTCCCGCTGCGGCCCGAGGGCGCCGCCCGGCTCGTCGAGTCCGTCCGCACCGAACTCAGCGACGACGAGGGGCGGGCCACCCCCGTCGCGATCCGGATCATCTGGACCGACGACCACGTGGACGCCGCCCGCAGGCTCCAGCCCGGCCTCGCCGACGCGGCGAAAGCCCGGGCGAGAGCACGCCACCACGGCCCGCGGACGGCGGCCGCCTCCTGACAGGCCGGGGACGGGCGGGCTGCGCGGCCCCGGGCGGCCCAGCAGTGACGGGCACGGCCTCCCGTTCGGCAACGGCCCCTGCGGCGACCGCTCCTACCGAGCAGCCACTCCGCGGATCATGGGGCGCTGCGCCCGGAGCCGCCGGTCGGCCGCCCGCGTTCGGACACGGTCCGCAGTTCCCGCAGCTGCCCGGGGCCGTCCGTCTCGGGCGGTGGCGCGAGGAACCACGGCTCGCCCCGCCGCCGCCACCGCCCGCGCCCCGCCCACCCGGCGCGCGCCGCGGCCATACCGATCACCTGTCAGGACGGTGACGGGACCGCGAGGTGATCCGCGTCGACGACGGCCCGCGCGAAGGCCTCGGGGGCCTCCTGGGGGACGTTGTGACCGACGCCCGTCAGCGTGCGGTGCTCGTAGGCGCCGGTGAACCTGTCCCGGTAGCCGCTGCCGTTCCCGGGGGCGGTGAAGGGATCGCGCCCGGCGTCGAGGGTAAGGGTGGGCACGGCGATGAAAGGCCGTGCGGCGAGCCGCTTCTCGAGATCGTCGTAGCGGCGCTCGCCGTCCGCGATGCCCAGCCGCCAGCGGTAGTTGTGGATGACGATCGCCGCGTAGTCCGGGTTGTCGAAGGCCGCCGCCGTGCGGTCGAAGGTGACGTCGTCGAAGTCCCAGGTCGGGGAGACCTGCTCCCACACGAGCCGGGTCAGGTCACGTCGCCGGTCCCGGTCCTCCATGGCCAGCCTGCCGCGCTCGGTGGCGAAGTAGTACTGGTACCACCAGGTGTACTCGCTCTTCGCCGCCTGGGGTTGCAGGTTGGCCTTGACGTCGGTGATCAGGTACCCGCTCACCGACACCAGCGCCCGGCACCGCTCGGGCCACAGCGCGGCGATGATGTCGGCGGTGCGCGAGCCCCAGTCGAAGCCCGCCAGCACGGCTTTGCCGATCTTGAGGGCGTCCATCAGGGCGACGATGTCCAGCGCGACGGCCGACTGCTGCGCGTTGCGGAAGGTGCGGTCGGACAGGAAACGGGTCGTGCCGTGGCCCCGCAGATAGGGCACGATCACGCGGTAGCCCCGGGCGGCGAGCAGCGGGGCGACGCCGGCGAAGCTGTGGATGTCGTACGGCCAGCCGTGCAGGCAGACGACCACGGGACCGTGGGCAGGGCCGACCTCCGCGTACCCCACGTCGAGAAGTCCGGCCCTGATCTGCCTCAGCCGCGGAAAGGCACCCCCGGCCACCGGCACCGGTGACGTGCCCCGGGGAGCGGCGGAGGCGGTCGGCGCGCCCGGCAGCCCGCTCAGCGAGACAGCCGCCGCTCCCGTGCCCAGAACCGTGCCGAAGGTGCGCCTGTCGATCACGTGAAGCCCTCCTCGATGCAGTGTTCACCGTTGCCTCACGTCACCTGCTGAACCGGTGACGCATCGGCACCCTCTCACAACTCGCCTTGCCTGCGGCCGCGTTCGTCCGACATGGCGCAAGTTCATACGGTGACGGTCTTGTACTCGATGTACTGGGCGAGCCCCACCGCGCCGTACTCGCGGCCGATGCCGCTGGCCTTGTGGCCGCCGAACGGGCCGTCGAACCCGATCGGGGCGCCGTTGACGGTGACGGTGCCGGTGCACAGCCGGCGGGCGATCTCGAGGGCGTGGGTCTCGTCGGCGGACCACACCCCGCCGGAGAGGCCGTACTCGGAGTCGTTGGCGATCCGTACGGCGTCGTCCTCGTCGTCATAGGCGATGACCACCAGGACCGGGCCGAATATCTCCTCCTGGGCGATCCGCATGGAGTTGTCGACGTCGGCGAAGACGGTCGGGGTCACGTAGTTGCCGTTCTCCAGCCCCGGCGGGATCCCGGGGCCGCCGGTGACGAGCCGGGCCCCTTCCATGATGCCGAGCTCGATGTAGTCGCGCACGCGCTGCTGCTGGTCAGGGCGGACCATCGGGCCGATGAAAGTGTCCGGATCGGCCGGGTCGCCGACCTTGAGGGACTCCACGAGGTCCTTGAGGGCGGTGACGACCTCCTCGTACCGGGCGCGCGGGGCGAGGACCCTCGTCTGGGCGATGCAGGACTCGCCGTTGTTGAGCAGGGAGGCGAACTTCAGCCCCTGCACGGCGTGCCGGACATCGGCGTCGGGCAGCAGGATCGCGGCGGACTTGCCGCCCAGCTCCAGGCTGACCCGCTTCAGCTGGGCGCCCGCGATGGCGGCGATGCGCCGTCCGGCCCCGGTGGAGCCGGTGAAGGCGACCTTGTCGACGTCGCGGTGCGAGACGAGGTGCTCACTGGTCCGCCGGTCGGCGGGCAGCACGCTGATCACACCGTCCGGCAGACCGGCCCGCTCCAGCAGCCCGGCGAGGAGCCCCATGCTCAGCGAGTTCTCCGGGGACACCTTCAGGACGACCGTGTTGCCCGCGAGCAGCGCCGGGACGATCTTCGCCATGGCCGCGGAGAACGGGGAGTTCCAGGGGATGACCGCGGCCACGACACCGACGGGCTCACGGCGCACCACGGTGCGGACCGCGGCGGCCCGTTCGAGGGTCTCCTCCCAGCCGAACTCCCGCGCCGCCTCGAGATAGGCGTTCGCCTGCCGGGTGAGCCCCGGCTGGCCGGCCCTGGTGAACCAGTTCGCCGAGCCGTTCTCGGCAGAGACGAGGTCGGCGATGCGCTCGGCCTCGGCCTCCCGGAGCGCGTTCAGCCGCCGGATGACCGCGATGCGCTCCGCCGGTGCGGTGCGCGGCCACGGACCCTCGTCGAAAGCGCGCCTGGCGGCGGCCACGGCGCGGTCGATGTCGGCCGGCCGCGCCTGGACGGCACGGCCGATGACCGCCTGGTCGTGCGGTGAGCGGATGTCGAGGAGTTCGGGACTGCTGGGCTCGGTCCAGCGGCCCGCGAGGAAGAGGCGGTCGTAAATGATCATGTGCTCTCCGGGGATCTCGTATGCGGTGACATCCATCTTCTGCCACAGCAATGTAGCACTTGTATTGAATGCAGTCTCAGCCACGAGGCGGTAGCTGTGACAGGCTCCACACTCCGGGCTATGCTTCGGCGCGTGAGAGCAGACGCAGCACGCAACCTGGAAGCCGTCCTGACGACCGGGGCCCGCATGCTCGCCGCCGACCCGGGCGCGAGCATCGCCGCGATCGCCGCGGAGGCCGGTGTGGACCGGCGCACGGTCTACCGGCGCTTCGCGTCCCGCGGAGAGCTGCTGACGGCCGTCTACGAGGCGCGTTACGACGCGGTCGAGCGGGCGGTCGAGCACGCCCGGCTGCGCGAGGCACCGGTCGCCGTGGCGCTGCACCGGTATGTCGAGGAGATCATCGGCGTGAACCGGACCTGGCCCGTGGAGCTGACCCGGCTCAAGGCCGACGAGGCGATCCGGGAGCGGCGTGACGCCCTGAAGCGGGAGGTCGACGACTTCCTGCGGCGCGCCGCCGACGAAGGCCTGCTGCGCACGGACCTGCCCCTCGACTGGGCGAGTTCACTGCTGCCCCAGCTCATGCATCTGGCCGCGCATCAGCTGCCCGAACTCACCGCCGCCCAGGCCGCCGACACGGTCGTGGACACCTTCCTGGGGGGACTCGGCCCCCGGTGAGCGCCATGGGGGTTGTCGTACGTCCGTACGTCTGATTGGGTACCGCGCGACGGAGCGGGGGCAATCGGCGTGGACCAGGTGGCACGGCAGGACGTCCGAGGGGCGCTGCCCGAAGGGCTCGGGCGGGCGATACGGCAGAGCGCCGACGACATCGCGGTGGTGCTGCGCGCCGCATCCGACCCTGGGGTCCCCGTGCCCGGGTCGACGTGGACGCTCGGCGAGGCCGCGGCCCATCTGGCGTTGGCCAACGCCCTGATGGCCGACCTCGCGGAGGGCCGGGAACGCCCCTACGGCGACGGCACACCGCAGAGCCTGGCGGCGGCCAACACCGAGTCGCTCGCCGGGTTCGGGGAGCGCCGGGCCGGGCCGCTCGCCACGATGATCATCGAGCAGGCCGGGCGCTGTGCCGACGCCCTGCGCGCGGCGCCCGACGGGCCGGCGCCCGTCACCCCGCTCGGTCCGATGGACCGCTCCGTCCTGGGCTCCTACCTGCTCACGCACATGCTGGGCCACGGCTACGACATCGCCCGTGCCCTGGGGTTCCCGGACATGCTCGACCCCGACCGGGTGACCTGGTGCCTGCCGTTCCTGCTGTCGGCCATGCCGACCGTGGCGGACGGCGCGGCCGTCGCGGGACTGACCGCGCGTTACTCCGTCCGGCTGCGCGGTGGCGGCGGTGCCTTCGGTGTCACCGTCGGCGACGGTGCCGTACGGGTGACGGCGGAGCCGCTGGACCGCCCGGACTGCACCATCGTCGTCGAACCGGTCGCCTTCCTCCTCATCGCCCTCGGCCGCCGCAACCCCTGGGCGGCGATCGCGAAGGGACAGGTGCTCGCCCACGGCCGCCGCCCCTGGCTCGCGCCCCGCTTCCCCACCCTCTTCGTCGCCCCCTGACCCGGGCGCCGTCCCGGCGGCCTCCCCCGTCCGGCGCAACGCCGCTCAGCCAGAAGAGGCGGGCGGGCGTGACCGATGTGACCGTGGTGGAAGGTATGGGCGCGCGCACGGATCCAAGGAGGCTGTATGGCCGAGGGAATGGTCGAGGGCAGGGCGTCCCGCACTGCCCTGGTGGACGGCTCAGGCCGTCCTCTGCCGGCCTTCGAAGGCATGAGCGCCGTCGCCGATGCCGTCCTCTACGAGGGCTACCTCCTCTACCCCTATCGGCGGTCCTCGCCGAAGAACCGTGCCCGCTGGCAGTTCGGGGTCCTGTTCCCCCGTGCCTGGGTGGAGGCGGACGGGCCGGTCAGCCCCGGCGTGTCGGGCTCGGCGGACTCCTGGTACCAGCAGACGGAGTGTCTGGTGCGGGTACGGCGGCCGGGTGCGGTGCTACGGCTGCGGGTGCGGTACCTGCAGATGCAGCACAAGCAGGCCGAGGACGCCGACGGGCGGCCGGTGGAGTCGCTGACGTGCGACGACGGCACCGTACAGCTGACCTTCGAGGAGGCGGTGCCGCGCGAGGCCGAGCTCACCGCGGCCCTGGACGAGGGCGAGCACACGTTCGCGGTGGGTTCCCCGGCCGGTACCGACGCGCAGGCGCTGCCCGGCTGCGCCGGGCGGGTCGTACGGCGCCGCGAGGAGGTGCGGGCGAGCACCACACTGGTGGCCGAGCGGCTCGGCGGAGATGTACTGCGGCTGCGGGTGCGCACCGCGAACGAGGTCCGTACGACCGAGCCGCACGCCACCCGGGACCGGGCCCTGCGCCACGCCCTGATCGCCACCCACACCCTTCTCGGTGCGGACGGCGCGGAGTTCGTCTCCCTGATCGACCCGGGCCCGGACCTCGAGGACGCGGCCCGGAGCTGCCGCAACGACTTCACCTTCCCGGTGCTCGGCGGCCCGCCCCCGGCCGGCTCCCCCGCGGACGGCGCGGTCTCGCCCCTGCTGCTCTCCTCGCCGATCATCCTGCCCGACCATCCGCAGTTACGCAGGCACGCCAGGTGGTTCGACAGCCTGGTGCGGGAGACGTTCAGCGCGTCGGCGAGGTCGGC
>NZ_JBEYFC010000375.1:0-9054 GCF_040634175.1 Streptomyces sp. NPDC007162 | reverse complement strand
GTTCAAAAGTAAAAGTCTGACTTAATGGAGGGAAGGTCGGGGTGTGTCAGTCTGTGGTGAAAGAGGACACGGGACCCAGCGGCTACGCGGCGGCCCGGCTGCGCCTCCTCACCGAGGGGGCGCGGTCCGGGCCGCCGCGCCGTACCGCCCTCGCCGAGCTGACCGACGATTGGCTGACCGGGCTGTTCGCGGCGGCCACCGAGGGCATCAGGGGCGGCGTCTGTCTGGTCGCCGTCGGCGGCTACGGCCGCGGTGAGCTCTCCCCGCGCAGCGACCTGGACCTCCTGCTGCTGCACGACGGCGGCGACCCCGGCGCGGTGGCCGCGGTCGCCGACCGGCTCTGGTACCCCGTCTGGGACCTCGGCATCGCCCTCGACCACTCGGTGCGCACGCCCGCCGAGGCCCGCAAGACCGCCGGTGAGGACCTCAAGGTCCAGCTCGGCCTCCTCGACGCCCGCCACATCGCCGGCGACCTCGGTCTCACCTCCGGACTGCGCACCGCGATCCTCGCCGACTGGCGCAACCAGGCGCCCAAACGCCTCCTGGAACTCCAGGAGCTGTGCGCGGAGCGCGCCGAACGCCAGGGCGAACTCCAGTACCTGCTGGAACCGGACCTGAAGGAGGCCCGCGGCGGCCTCCGCGACGCCACCGCCCTGCGCGCCGTCGCCGCCTCCTGGGTGGCCGACGCCCCGCGCGAGGGCCTCGCCGACGCCCGCAGACGCCTCCTCGACGTCCGCGACGCCCTGCACCTGGCGACAGGGCGCGCGACCGACCGGCTCGCCCTCCAGGAACAGGACCAGGTCGCCGCCGAACTGGACCTCCTCGACGCCGACACCCTGCTGCGCCAGGTCTACGAGTCCGCGCGCGTCATCTCGTACGCCAGCGACGTCACCTGGCGTGAAGTGGGGCGTGTGCTGCGCTCGCGTGCCGTCCGGCCGCGGCTGCGCGCCATGCTCGGCGGCGGCAAGCCCGTCCCCGAGCGCTCCCCGCTCGCCGAAGGGGTGGTGGAGCAGGACGGGGAGGTGGTGCTCGCCCGCGCCGCACGCCCCGAACGCGACCCCGTGCTCCCGCTGCGTGCCGCGGCCGCCGCGGCCCAGGCCGGCCTCCCGCTCTCGCTGCACGCCGTACGCCGCATGGCCGAGACCGTCCGCCCCCTGCCCACCCCCTGGCCCGCCGAGGCCCGCGAACTGCTGGTCACGCTCCTCGGCTCCGGCCGGCCGACGGTCGACGTCTGGGAGGCCCTGGAGGCCGAGGGCCTGATCACCGGCCTGCTCCCCGACTGGGAGCGGGTGCGCTGCCGTCCCCAGCGCAACGCCGTCCACATCTGGACCGTCGACCGGCACCTCATCGAGACCGCCGTGCGCGCCTCCGAGTTCGCCCGCCGCGTCCACCGACCCGACCTGCTCCTGGTCGCCGCCCTGCTGCACGACATCGGCAAGGGCTGGCCCGGGGACCACTCCGTGGCCGGCGAGATCATCGCCAAGGACGTGGCGGCCAGGATCGGCTTCGACCGCGCGGACGTGGCCGTCCTGGCCACCCTCGTACGCCATCACCTGCTGCTCGTCGAGACCGCCACCCGCCGTGACCTGGAGGATCCGGCCACCCTCCGGCTGGTCGCCGAGGCCGTCGGCACCCAGGGCACCCTGGAGCTGCTGCACGCCCTCACCGAGGCGGACGCCCTGGCCACCGGCCCGGCCGCCTGGTCCTCCTGGCGCGGCTCCCTCGTCGCCGACCTGGTCAAGCGGGTCTCCGCGGTCCTCGCCGGGGACACCGCGGACGAACCCGAGCCGGCCGCGCCCACGGCCGAGCAGGAGCGGCTCGCCATCGAGGCGTTCCGCACCGGCGGCCCGGTGCTCGCCCTGCGCGCCCAGACCGAGCCGGCGGCCACCGACGAGGAGCAGACCGGCGAGCCGGAACCGCTCGGCGTGGAGCTGCTCATCGCCGTGCCCGACCAGCCCGGCGTCCTGCCCGCCGTCTCCGGGGTGCTCGCCGTGCACCGCCTCACGGTCCGCACGGCCGAACTACGTACCCTCCGGCTCCCGGCCGACGTCGACGGCACGGTCCTGCTCCTCGACTGGCGGGTGGCGGCGGAGTACGGCTCGCTCCCGCAGGCCGCCCGGCTGCGGGCCGACCTGGTGCGGGCGCTGGACGGCTCGCTCGACATCGCGGGACGCCTCGCCGAGCGGGACGCGGCCTACCCGAGGCGCCGCGGCCGGTCGGCGCCGCCGCCGCGCGTGACGGTGGCCTCGGCGGCCTCCCGGCACGCGACGGTGTTCGAGGTGCGCGCCCAGGACGCCCCCGGGCTGCTGTTCCGGATCGGCAACGCGCTGGAGAAGGCGGGTGTGCGGGTGCGCAGCGCCCACGTGTCGACGTTGGGCTCGAACGCCGTGGACGCCTTCTACGTGACCTCGGCCGCCGGGACCCCGCTGGCGGGGGAGGAGGCGGCCTCGGTGGCCCGGGCGCTGGAGGAGACCCTGCGGGCGTGACCCCGTGGGTCCGACCACCCGGTCGTGCAAGGCGGGGACGAGTTCCTTGCGCGGCCGGATACCCTGGAGGGCAGCCCAGACTGTCGCCTACGCCGAGGACCGACGCAGCCGTGTTCGATACCCTTTCTGATCGCCTCTCAGCCACTTTCAAGTCCCTCAGGGGCAAGGGGCGGCTCAGCGAGGCGGACATCGACGCCGTGGCGCGGGAGATCCGCATCGCGCTGCTCGAAGCGGACGTGGCCCTGCCGGTCGTGCGGGCGTTCATCAAGAACGTCAAGGAACGCGCCCTCGGTGCCGAGGTCTCGCGTTCCATGAACCCGGCCCAGCAGGTCCTGCTGATCGTGAAGGACGAGCTCGTCACGATCCTCGGTGGCGAGACCCGGCGCCTGCGGTTCGCCAAGACGCCGCCGAGCGTGATCATGCTGGCGGGTCTCCAGGGTGCCGGCAAGACCACCCTCGCGGGCAAGCTCGGCCGGTGGCTGAAGGAGCAGGGCCACTCGCCGGTCCTGGTCGCGGCCGACCTCCAGCGCCCGAACGCCGTGAACCAGCTGAGCGTCGTCGCCGAGCGCGCCGGTGTCGCGGTCTACGCCCCCGAGCCGGGCAACGGCGTCGGTGACCCGGTCAAGGTCGCCAAGGACTCCATCGAGTTCGCCAAGCAGAAGGTCCACGACATCGTGATCGTGGACACCGCCGGCCGTCTCGGTGTCGACCAGGACATGATGCAGCAGGCCGCGGACATCCGGGACGCGGTCTCGCCGGACGAGATCCTCTTCGTCGTCGACGCGATGATCGGTCAGGACGCCGTCACCACCGCCGAGGCCTTCCGCGACGGCGTCGGCTTCGACGGTGTGGTCCTGTCCAAGCTGGACGGCGACGCCCGCGGTGGTGCCGCCCTGTCGATCCGCCAGGTCACCGGCAAGCCGATCATGTTCGCGTCGAGCGGCGAGAAGCTCGAGGACTTCGACGCGTTCCACCCTGACCGGATGGCCTCCCGCATCCTCGACCAGGGTGACCTGCTCACCCTGCTCGAGCAGGCCGGGAAGGTGTTCGACCAGGAAGAGGCCGAGAAGATGGCCTCCAAGCTGGCGTCCAAGAAGGGCCAGGACTTCACCCTGGACGACTTCCTGGCCCAGATGGAGCAGGTCAGGAAGATGGGCAGCATCAGCAAGCTGCTCGGGATGCTGCCCGGCATGGGCCAGATCAAGGACCAGATCAACAACCTGGACGAGCGGGACGTCGACCGCACCGCCGCCATCATCAAGTCGATGACCCCCGGCGAGCGCCAGGACCCGACCATCATCAACGGCTCGCGGCGCGCCCGTATCGCCCGTGGTTCGGGCGTCGAGGTCAGCGCGGTGAAGAACCTCGTCGAGCGGTTCTTCGAGGCCCGCAAGATGATGTCCCGCATGGCCCAGGGCGGCGGCATGCCCGGCATGCCGGGGATCCCGGGCATGGGCGGCGGCCCCGGCCGGCAGCGCAAGCAGCAGAAGCAGGCCAAGGGCAAGCAGCGCTCCGGCAACCCGATGAAGCGCAAGCAGCAGGAGCTGGAGGCGGCCCAGCGGCGCGAGGCCGCCGCCCAGGGCGGCAACGCCTTCGGGATGCCGCAGCAGGGCGCCGAGGACTTCGAGCTGCCGGACGAGTTCAAGAAGTTCATGGGCTGAGTCCACCCGTGCGGGTGCCACCCCGTCGCCTCCGGCCGCGTCCGAAGCGTCAGCGCACGCGCGCGATCAGGTACCGGAAGACGTTCGGCATCCACACCGTGCCGTCAGGCCGCAGGTACGGCTGGAGCGCCTCGACCAGCTCCTTGCCTACCTGCTCCTCGTCGGCGGCCGCGATCCCCGCGTCGAACAGCCCGGTCGACAGCAACCCCCGCACCGCGTTGTCCGCGTCGGCGTACCCGAACGGGCAGGACACCCGCCCGGAACCGTCGATCCGCAGACCGGCCCGCCCGGCGACCTCCTCCAGGTCGTCCCGGCGGGCCGGCCGCCAACAGTCCGTCCTGCGCAAAGGATCGGCCAACTTCGCGGCCACCCGCAGCACGGACGAGGTCGCGCAGCGTTCCGGCGGACCCCAGCCGGCCAGCACCACGGCCGCCCCGCGCGCCGCCGACGGGACCGCCTCCCCGAGCAGGCCGCCGAGCCGCTCGGCGTCGCCCGCCAGGCAGCCGATCGGCTCGAAGGCGGTGATCAGGTTGTACGCCGGTGCCTGCACGTCGGCCGCGTCCCCGGGCGAGCCCTGGACGATCCGGGCGGTGCGGCCACGGGCGCGTGCCCCCGTGGCCGGGTCGGGCAGCAGCCGCTCACGGGCGAGGGCGAGTCGTTCGGGAGAGGAGTCGACCCCGGTCACCGTGGCTCCTCTGGCCGCCGCCATCAGCAGGGCGAGACCGGAACCGCAGCGCAGGCCGAGCAGCCGGGTGGCCGGGCCCACTTCGAGTCGCTCGTGGACGGTCTCGTAGAGCGGCACCAGCATCCGCTCCTGGATCTCGGACCAGTCACGCGCGCGTGCGCCCAGGTTCACGCGGGGGGTGGAGCCCGCGTGAGAAGGAGGGTGGTGCCGCACGAGCGTAGGTGTCATAGGTAAGCGCCCCAATCCGCCGAGAGATACGCACTGACCGATTCCGTGGCCCCCGTGCCGTGCGCCCGCACTTCCCACCTATGCCACATAACTCCGGGCTCGCGGTGGCGTCCAGAGGTCGCGGGACCCCGCTTGTGCATGGACTATGACTGTGGCGAGATTTCACATCCCGGCAACTTGGGGCTCTACCATCGGACCCACGACACGGCGGTTCTGGCCATGGTCGGCCCCGGAGTAACGTCCGGTTCGCCGGGCACGCTGACCGATGTGGCGTCCTCCGCCGCCGAGAGCGGCCGAAACGTGTCTTGCGCAGCCACCGACCACTGCCGCCCCGGCGTCCGGCTCGTGGGTACGCGCCGGGGCGTACGTCGGACTACGCACCGGCTTGGTAGGAGCTGTGAGGCTTCTCCGCAGATCAGCGCACCCGTACTCGTCTCCGCGCATCAGCGGCAACTGACGGGTACGTGCAAATTATTTGGGATGCCCCGGAATAGGAACACAGCGGCACCCCCGCTCGTTGTCATTACGTGAGCACGACACAGACACCACCTGTCCTCGCAGCAGAGCTGGCGCAGGCGTGGGCCGACATTCAGCGGTACCACCCCGAGCTGCCGGACCTCGCCGCGCCAGAGTCCCTGATCGGGGAGTCGTCGTCCGCGTGCGGTCACGAACTCTCCTTCGAACGGCTGCTCCATGAGGCAGTCCACGGCATCGCCGCCTCCCGGGGAGTCCGCGACACCTCACGGGCCGGCCGCTACCACAACCGCCGATTCCTGGCGATCGCCGAGGAACTGGGCCTGGACCACCCCGACGAGCCGCATCCCAGCAGCGGCTTCTCGCTGGTCTCCCTCAGCCCCGAGGCGAAGCGCCGCTACCGTCCGACCATCGAGAGACTGCAACGCGCGCTCAAGGCGCACACGGTGGCCACGTCCGCCGACACCACCCGCACCTTCCGCGGCCCGGCCGCCCGCCACGGCTCCTCCGGTGGCGGCGTCCGCGTCAAGGCGGTGTGCGACTGCGGCCGCAACGTCCGGGTGGTCCCGTCGGTCCTGGCCCAGGCGCCCATCGTGTGCGGCGGCTGCGGCAAGCCGTTCCGCATCCCGGAGGTCGTCGGCGCGGCGTAGGACGCGGCTGCTCGTGGCAGCCGCGGCCGTCGCCGCACCGTGATGCCGGTCAGTGCACCCGACGTAACACCACCTCCACGCCGGGTGCGCTTTCGGCGTGCCCTCGCACGACCGCCGGGCAGGGCGACCCGCAGGGTGTGGCACAATGGCTAGCTGTACTCGACAGCCGCACAGGACCCCTCTCTCCTCCGGCTGACGCGTCCGTCGGGCACTCGGGTACCGCAACCCCACGCGGCAGTCTCGCCGTGCCCAACCACGTCAAAACCAGGAGAACCCACTCCCGTGGCAGTCAAGATCAAGCTGAAGCGTCTGGGCAAGATCCGTTCGCCTCACTACCGCATCGTCGTCGCCGACTCCCGCACCCGCCGTGACGGCCGTGCGATCGAGGAGATCGGCAAGTACCACCCGACCTACAACCCGTCGGTCATCGAGGTGGACGCCGACCGCGTGGCGTACTGGCTCGGCGTCGGCGCCCAGCCGACCGAGCCCGTGCTCGCCATCCTGAAGAAGACCGGCGACTGGCAGAAGTTCAAGGGCGAGCCCGCCCCGGCGCCGCTGCTCGTCGCCGCGCCCAAGTCGACGCGTCCGTCGTTCGAGGCGCTCGGCGGTGACGACGAGGGCAAGGGTGAGGCGATCACCCAGAAGAAGAAGGCTGAGAAGAAGGACGAGGCCGCTGCCGAGTCCGAGTCGACCGAGGCCTGAGCAGCATGCTCGAAGAAGCGCTTGAGCACCTCGTGAAGGGCATCGTCGACAACCCTGACGATGTGCAGGTCGCCTCGCGCAACCTGCGCCGCGGGCGCGTGCTGGAGGTCCGGGTGCACCCCGACGACCTCGGCAAGGTGATCGGCCGCAACGGCCGTACCGCGCGTGCCCTGCGCACCGTCGTGGGTGCCATCGGCGGCCGCGGTGTCCGCGTCGACCTCGTCGACGTGGACCACGTCCGCTGACGCTTAATCGCAACCGGCTCGGGCCGGGGAGGGCCGCCGGCCGTCCCCGGCCCGCAGTCGTATGAGCGCAGTCGTATGAGCAGGGAATGACAGGAGACCAGGCACAGTGCAGCTCGTAGTCGCACGGATCGGCCGCGCCCACGGCATCAAGGGCGAGGTCACCGTGGAGGTACGCACCGACGAACCCGAGCTCAGGCTCGCCCCCGGCGCCGTGCTCGCCACCGACCCCGCAGGCGTGGGACCGCTCACCATCGAGACGGGCCGCGTGCACAGCGGCCGTCTTCTGCTGCGCTTCGAGGGCGTCAAGGACCGCACCGGCGCCGAGGCTCTGCGCAACACCCTGCTGATCGCCGAGATCGACCCGGAGGAACTGCCCGAGGGCGAGGACGAGTACTACGACCACCAGCTCATGGACCTGGACGTGGTCACCGAGGACGGCACCGAGGTCGGCCGGATCACCGAGATCTCCCACCTGCCCTCCCAGGACCTGTTCATCGTGGAGCGTCCCGACGGCACCGAGGTGATGATCCCGTTCGTGCAGGAGATCGTCGTCGAGATCGACCTGGAGGAGCAGAAGGCGGTCATCGCGCCGCCGCCGGGTCTGATCGACGACCGCGCAGAGATCGTTTCCTCGCGGGAAGAGTCGTAAGAGATGCGCCTCGACGTCGTCACGATCTTCCCCGAGTACCTGGAACCGCTGAACGTCTCGCTGGTCGGCAAGGCACGCGCGCGTGGGCAGCTCGACGTCCACGTGCACGACCTGCGGGCCTGGACCTACGACCGCCACAACACCGTCGACGACACGCCGTACGGCGGCGGCCCCGGCATGGTCATGAAGACCGAGCCCTGGGGCGACGCCCTCGACACCGCGCTCGCCGACGGCTACGAGACCGGCTCGCACGCCCCCGCGCTGATCGTGCCCACCCCGAGCGGCCGCCCCTTCACCCAGGAACTGGCCGTCGAGCTCTCCGAACGGCCCTGGCTGATCTTCACGCCGGCCCGCTACGAGGGCATCGACCGGCGCGTCATGGACGAGTACGCGACCCGGATACCGGTGTACGAGGTGTCCATCGGCGACTACGTGCTGGCCGGCGGCGAGGCGGCGGTACTGGTGATCACCGAGGCGGTGGCCCGGCTGCTGCCCGGCGTCCTCGGCAACGCCGAGTCGCACCGGGACGACTCCTTCGCCCCCGGCGCGATGGCCAACCTCCTGGAGGGCCCCGTCTACACCAAGCCGCCCGTCTGGCGCGGCCGGGACATCCCAGAGGTGCTGCTCAGCGGCCACCACGGCAAGATCGCCCGCTGGCGCCGCGACGAGGCCCTGCGGCGCACGGCCGCCCACCGGCCCGACCTGATCGAGCGCTGCGACCCCAAGGCCTTCGACAAGAAGGACCGCGAGATGCTCTCCATCCTGGGCTGGGCCCCGGACCCGCAGGGCGCCCCCCACGGCCGATTTTGGCGCAGGCCAGAGGCCGTGGAAGAATAGGCCGCTGTTGTGCGTCCGTCCGGCATGCGCCCCTGCCGCAGGGGGACACGACGCCCGCCCCGACCCGCACGGCACTCCTCATGGAACACCTAGTTTCCGTTGATGACCTGTGGCATCAGCGAAGAAAGCAGACGAAATGTCTCACCTGCTCGACACCGTCGACACCGCGTCGCTGCGCAGCGACGTCCCGGCCTTCCGCCCGGGTGACACCGTCAACGTCCACGTGCGCGTCATCGAGGGCAACCGCTCCCGTGTGCAGCAGTTCAAGGGCGTTGTGATCCGCCGCCAGGGCAGCGGTGTCCGCGAGACCTTCACGGTCCGCAAGGTCTCCTTCTCCGTCGGCGTCGAGCGCACCTTCCCGGTGCACACCCCGATCGTCGAGAAGATCGAGCTCGTCACCCGCGGTGACGTGCGTCGCGCCAAGCTCTACTACCTGC
>NZ_JBEYFC010000374.1:0-9127 GCF_040634175.1 Streptomyces sp. NPDC007162 | reverse complement strand
GCGGCGCACCCTGCGCCGCAGGTCGATCGTGCCCCGTGCGGCCCGGCGGCGGCGCGCGGCCAGCCGGGTCGCCAGCTTCCGGGCCAGCGGCTGGACCGCCCTGCGCAGCTCGGTCAGTTGGTCCCGTCCGGCGAACAGGAAGTCCACCCGGTCGGCGCTCGGTGCCACCGCCCGCCGGGCGATCTCGTCCCGTCCGCGCCGCTCCGCCACCCGGCGTCTTGCCTCCGCCGCGACCATGCCCCTGAACGCCTCGATCCGCCGCCTGATCTCGTCGTCGAGCAACCGGTCCGCGAACCCCGCCCCGTTCCCCTCCCGGGCCCGGACGTCCGCCCGCACCCGCGCCAGCAGCGTCTGCGGCCGCACCCGGTCCAGCGTCTGGTACGACGACCAGCCGTCCGAGCCCGGTGAACTCCCGTACCCGCCGAAGCCGTCCACGGCCCGCGCCGCCAACTGCCTCAGCTGTGCGGTGTCGTCGTCGGCGAGCGCGGCGGCGAGCCGCTCCCGCAGCTCGTCCCGGTCGGTGTCCCCGGTGCCGGGTCCGCCCACCCCGCGCGGGAAGTAGAGGTCGAAGACCTGGTCGAACACGGCCCGTTGGCCGGTGCCGTGCAGCAGTGTCGCGGCCAGCCCCTCGCGCAGCAGCTCCCGTTCGGCCAGGCCCAGCGCCTCGACCGCCCGTCCCGCGTCCACGGTCTCGCCGGTCCCGACCCGCACCCCGTGCGCCCGCAGCGCCCCGACCAGCCCCGTGAGCCGGTCGGCGAGGTCGGCGGAGTCGGTCCGGGCGTCCGCCCCCGCGCTCACAGCGCGTCCAGGTCCAGCTTGGCGGCCGCCTTCTGGATGTCGTCCTGATGCTTGAGGATCACGCCCAGGGAGTCCCGTACGACCTGCTCGTCCAGCGTGTCGGCGCCCAGCGCCAGCAGGGTGCGCGCCCAGTCGATCGTCTCCGCGACCGACGGCACCTTGCGCAGGTCCATCGCGCGCAGCGCCCCGACCACCCGTACGACGGACTCGGTCAGCGTCGCGGTCAGCCCCGGCACCTTCAGCCGTACGATCCGGCGCTCCAGTTCCTCGTCCGGGAACCCGATGTGCAGGAACAGGCAGCGGCGGCGCAGCGCCTCGGACAGCTCACGGCTGGCGTTGGAGGTGAGCACCACGAAGGGGCGGCGGGTCGCGGTGACCGTGCCCAGCTCCGGGACCGTCACCTGGAAGTCGCTCAGCACCTCCAGGAGCAGGCCCTCCACCTCGACGTCGGCCTTGTCGGTCTCGTCGATCAGCAGGACCTTGGGGTCGTCGCCGCGGATCGCGGTGAGCAGCGGACGGGGGAGCAGGAACTCCTCGCTGAAGATGTCGGTGCGGGCCTCGTCCCAGCTCTCGTCCCGGCCCGCACTGATCCGCAGCAGCTGCTTGGCGTGGTTCCACTCGTACAGCGCCCGGGACTCGTCCACGCCCTCGTAGCACTGCAACCGGACCAGCCGGGCCCCGGCGACCTCGGCCACGGCCTTCGCCAGCTCGGTCTTGCCGACCCCGGCGGGTCCCTCGACGAGCAGCGGCTTGCCCAGCCGGTCGGCCAGGAAGACGGTGGTGGCGACCGCGGGGGAGGCGAGGTAGCCGGTTTCCGCGAGGCGCGCGGAGACGTCGTCGACGGAAGTGAACAACGGGGCCTCCGACCTGGGGGCGTAATCTCTGACCCAGCTATCTAAGCGCTTGTTCAGCTCGCGTGCCACCCTCGGCGACCCCGGACGGATCACCACAACGCGCCGAGCCGCTCGCCCCTCCGGTGCAATGGACGCGTGACCGCGCCCCCGGACGACTGCCTCGCACGCAACGAGTGGATCTGCGGCGCCTACCTCTCCAGCCGTCGGCAGATCCTGCTCGACGCGGTGGGCCAGCACCTCCGGCTCACCTTCCTCTCGGTGGCCGTCGGGCTCGTCATCGCCGTGCCGCTGGCCGTACTCGCCCGCCGCTGGCGCTGGGCGTCCGGACCCGTCCTCGGGGTGACGACGATCCTCTACACCATCCCGTCCCTGGCGATGTTCTCGCTGCTCCTGCCCCTGTACGGCCTGTCGGCCACCCTCGTCGTCGCCGGTCTGGTGCTCTACTCGCTCACGCTGCTGGTCCGCAACATCCTCGCGGGCCTGCGCGCCGTCCCCGAGGAGACCCGGCAGGCCGCCCGCGGCCTCGGCTACGGCCCGGTCCGCCTCC
The DNA here is from genome assembly GCF_040634175.1 of Streptomyces sp. NPDC007162. Classification (NCBI taxonomy): domain Bacteria; kingdom Bacillati; phylum Actinomycetota; class Actinomycetes; order Kitasatosporales; family Streptomycetaceae; genus Streptomyces; species Streptomyces sp. NPDC007162. Next base: position 6,928 of record NZ_JBEYFC010000374.1, on the reverse strand, counting down.
TGCTCACCGTCGAACTGCCCCTCGCCCTGCCCGCCGCGATGGCCGGGCTGCGCATCGCCACCGTCTCCGCGGTCTCCCTGGTCACCATCGGGGCGATCGTCGGCTTCGGCGGACTCGGCAACCTGATCTACGCCGGGATGAACACCTACTTCAAGGCCCAGGTGCTCACCGCGTCCGTGCTGTGCGTGGTCATCGCCGTCCTGGCCGACCTGCTGCTGCTCGGCGTGCAGTGGCTGATCACCCCGTGGGCCCGGGCGGCCCGCGCATGAGGACGCTCACCGACGCCTGGGCCTGGCTCACCGACGCCGCGCACTGGGCGGGCGCCGACGGCATCGGGAACCGGCTGCTCCAGCACCTCGTCCTGACCGTCGTCTGCCTGGTCGTCAGCTGCCTGGTCGCCCTCCCGGTCGCGCTGGTCCTCGGCCACCTCGGCAGGGGCGGCGCGCTCGCCGTCAACATCTCCAACGTGGGCCGGGCCGTCCCCACCTTCGCCGTCCTGGTCCTGCTGCTGCTCACCCCGGTCGGACGCTGGGGCGAGGGCCCCACGGTGGTGGCGCTCGTGCTGTTCGCCGTACCGCCCCTGCTCACCAACGCCTACGTCGGCATGCGCGAGGTGGACCGGAGCATCGTGCGGGCGGCACGGGGGATGGGGATGACCGGACGGCAGACGCTCATGCGGGTGGAACTGCCCCTCGCCCTCCCCATGGTCCTCACCGGGGTGCGGATCGCCGCCGTCCAGCTCGTCGCCACCGCCACCATCGCCGCGCTCGCGGGCGGCGGCGGACTCGGCCGGATCATCACGGCCGGCTTCAACCTGGCCAGCACGCCCATGGTGGTCGCCGGGGCGATCCTGGTCGCCGCGTTCGCGCTGGTCGTCGAAGGCGTCTTCGAAGCCGCCGAACGGCTCGCCCCGGTGTGGACGCGGGGCTCGCGGTGAGATGGCGCCCGGCGGGTGCGGCCGCGCTGCTGCTCGCTCTGGCCGCCTGCACCACAGGACCGTCACTGGAGCACCGCGGCGAGGTCACCGCACCCCCGGGCGACAGCCGGCACCTGACCGTCGGCTCCGCCGGATTCACCGAGAGCGACCTGCTCGCCCAGCTGTACGCACAGTTGCTGAACCAGGCCGGCTACCGGACCTCGCTCCTCACCGTCGCCAACCGGGAGATCTACGAACCGGCCCTGGAGTCCGGGCAGATCGACGTCGTCCCCGAGTACGCGGCCACCTTCGCCGACTGGCTCGACGCGAAAGCCGACGGCCCCGGCGCACCGCCCGTCGGCTCCCCGGACCTCGCCACCACGATGAAGGCGCTGCGCCGCCTGGCGACCCCCCGCGGGCTCACCGTCCTCGACCCCGGCAGGGCCGTCGACCAGAACGCCTTCGCGGTGACCGCCGCCTACGCCCGCCGGCACCACCTCAGGACCCTGAGCGACCTCGGCGCCTCGGGACTGAAGGTGCGGCTCGCCGCGGGCGACGAGTGCGTGCAACGGCCGTACTGCGAGCCAGGACTGAAGAAGGTCTACGGCATCGACATCACCGCCGTCGACCCCAAGGGCGTCGGGACCACGCAGGCCAAGCGGGCCGTGCAGAACGGTCAGGACCAGATGGTGCTGACCACGACCACCGACGCCACCCTCGGCCAGTTCGGCCTGGTCCTCCTCGCCGACGACCGGCACTTGCAGAACGCCGACTACGTCGTCCCGGTCGTCAACCGGTCGAGGGCGGGCGGCGAACGGGTGACCAGGGCGCTCGGCGCCCTCAACGACGTCCTGACGACCGCCGATCTGGCCGGCATGAACCGGCAGGTCGACAGCTGGCGGCGGCTCGCCTCGGACGTCGCCCGGACCTGGCTCAGGGACAAGGGCCTGGTGAAGTGAGGGCCGGAACCCGCGTACGCGTATCGATGTCAGTGGCGGGCGGTACGTTGCGGGGCATGGGGATCTATCTGGTGAGTGTCGGTGCGGGGGACTGGTTCGGCGGTGCCGATGACGGTGACGGGGGCGGCCACGGTGCCGTCGCCGCGGCCCTCGACGCGGAGTTGCGGCGCCGCGGTCTCGCGCCGTACACGTCGGTGCCCGAGCAGAGAGGCCTTGTGCGCGGCTCCGGACAGTCGTTCGAGGAGAAGCTGGTACCGCCCATGGACGGGTTCGGCGAGCTGTGCCGCGAGCACCTGTCGGAGCGGGAGTCCGGGCTGCTGCTGACCTGGTCGGTGCTGGTGCCGCTGTCCCTCGACGAGGAGATCCAGCTGCCCGTGGAGAACGCCTACGCCGACGAGACGACGGTCGCCGGCGCACCCCAGGTGCTCGCCCTCGCCGAGCGGATGGCGGCGGCGATCCGGCTTCCCGTCGACGTGATACCCGAGGCCTGCGACAACCTCGACCTGACGATGTGGTTCCTGGAGGGCGCGGCCGAGAAAGCGGTCACCACCCGTCCCGGGCCGTGGGCCGAGGACCTGGACGCCGCCTTCTACGTCGCCCTGTACCTGCGGGCCGCCCAGCACTCCTTGCGCCGCGGCTGCCCGATGACGTACTGCTGACGCCCGCCGGCCGCCGCCGGTCAGGCGTCGGACACCGAGTCGAACGGCACCTGGTCCCGGGTGACCCCGCGCGCGTCCGCGTCCACCGAGCGGCGCAGCGCCTCGTGCAGCCCGGCCGGGGTCAGCACCCCGAGGAAACGCGAGCCGTCCAGGACCGCGACCCATCCGGCGTCGTGCTGGAGCATCACACCGAACGCCTGCTTCAGCGGGGCGCCCACCGGTACCCAGGCGGTCATCCGGTGCACGCGTTCGCTGACCCGGCCGCCCGCCGCCAACTCGTCCAGGCCGACCCAGCCGTGCAGATCGCCGCGCGCGTCGAGGACCACGGCCCACCGGGCACCGTCGTCCCGCATGCGTGCGACGGCACCCTCGGCCGGCTCGTCCAGCCGCACGACCGGCGGCTGCTCCAGGTCGTCCGCCTCGACGTCGGTGACGGACAGCCGTTTCAGCCCGCGGTCGGCCCCCACGAACCCGGCGACGTACGCGGTGGCCGGGGTGCCCAGCACCGCGCCGGGCGTGTCGAACTGCTCGATGCGTCCCTGCCCGTACACCGCGATCCGGTCGCCGAGCCGGACCGCCTCCTCGATGTCGTGCGTGACCAGCAGCACCGTCTTGCGTACCGCGGCCTGCATGCTCAGGAACTCGTCCTGCAACTGCTCCCGCACCACCGGGTCCACGGCGCCGAACGGCTCGTCCATCAGCAGCACCGGCGGGTCGGCGGCCAGCGCCCGCGCCACGCCGACCCGCTGCCGCTGCCCGCCGGAGAGCTGGTCCGGATAGCGCGGCCCGTACGTGCCGGGGTCCAGGCCCACCAGCTCCAGCAACTCGGCGGCGCGCGCCCGGGCCTTCGCCCGTTTCCAGCCGAGCAGAGCCGGGACGGTCGCGGTGTTGTCCAGGATCGTGCGGTGCGGGAACAGGCCCACCTGCTGGATGACATAGCCGATCCGCCGCCGCAGCAGGACCGGATCGGCCTCGGCGATGTCCTGGCCGTCGACGAGGATCCGGCCCGACGTCGGTTCGATGAGCCGGTTGACCATCATCATGGTCGTGGTCTTGCCGCAGCCGGACGGGCCGACCAGCGTCACGAGCTCACCCTCGGCCACCTCGAAGGAGAGGCCGTCCACGGCGGTCGTGCCGTCCGGATACCGCTTGGTGACCTGCTCGAACCGGATCATTCCCTCACGTTAGCCGCGACCCGTCCGGGTCGCGCGCGCCCGCCCCCTCACCGGCCTCGGCACTCGTCCGCCCGCCGGTGACCAGCACCACCTCCAGGGTGCGGGGACCGTGCACCCCCTCGACCCGGTCCAGCTCGATGTCGCTCGTCGCCGACGGCCCGGAGATCCAGGTCAGCGGCCGGGTCGGGTCGAGGCGCCCGAGTGCCTGCGGCACGGAGGAGACGACCTGGTCCGGGACGCGGACGACGCAGATGTGATGGTCGGGGACCAGCGTGATCCGGCGGCGGCCCTGATCCGGGGCGCCGTCCAGCACGATGGTGCCGGTCTCGGCGACGGCCACCGCGCAGCCGGTGACCACGCTCCCGATCCGATCGAGTTCGTACGGGGTGCTTTCGGCGCGGTCCGTGACCTGTTCGGCGTCGGTCGCCGCGAGCCACCCCTGCTCCAGCCCCGACGGCACCACCACCTGCTTCGAACCCCGCTCGGCGAGCAATCGCCCGATCACGGCGGCCAGTTCGCCCTCGGTCGAGCGGTGCACGACGGCCCGGTAGTCCGCCAGGTTCTCGGCGAGCAGTTCCACCGTCTCCTCGACGCTGCGCGCCCCGTGCTCGCGCAGGTACGCCCGCTCGACCGGCGTGTCCTCGCCGTGCACGTCGGCGAGCGCCCGCCGTACCCGGCCCAGGATCCGTTCCCTGCTGCTCACTTGGCGTCACCCTTTCCGCCGTCCGTCCGCTGCCACCAGTCCCGGAACGGCTCCGCCGGTACGGCGGGCAGGTCCCGGGTCCCGCTCCACGCCCGGCCGGGACCCGGCAGCGTACGGGGATGCAGGCGGCGGCTGCGGGACGCGAGCCGCTGGCCGGTGCGCAGGGCGGCCGGGTGCGAGAACGCCCAGCGGGCCGCCCGCATCGCCGCCCGTTCCGCCGCGTGCCCCTTGGCCGGCTTGAGCACCACCTTGTTGCCGCCCCGGACCGCCTCGCCGCCCTCCACCACCCGCTCCCGCAGGTGCACCAGCACCTCGGGGATGTCGATGGCGACCGGACAGACCTCGTAGCAGGCCCCGCACAGAGAGGAGGCGTAAGGCAGTGAGGCGTCGATCTCGCTTGCCGTGCCCCGCAGTTGGGGGCTGAGGATGGCGCCGATCGGGCCCGGGTAGACGGAGCCGTAGGCGTGGCCGCCCGCCCGTTCGTACACCGGGCAGACGTTGAGGCAGGCCGAGCAGCGGATGCAGCGCAGGGCCTGGCGGCCGACCTCGTCGGCGAGGGTGTCGGTGCGGCCGTTGTCGAGGAGGACCAGGTGGAAGGTCTCCGGGCCGTCGCCGTCCGTGGTGCCGGTCCACGTCGACGTGTACGGGTTCATGCGTTCGGCGGTCGAGGACCGGGGGAGGGTCTGGAGGAAGACCTCCAGGTCCTGCCAGGTCGGCACGATCTTCTCGATGCCGACGACGGAGATCAGGGTCTCGGGGAGGGTCAGGCACATCCGTCCGTTGCCCTCGGACTCGACCACGACCATGGTGCCGGTCTCGGCGACCATGAAGTTGGCACCGGAGACGCCGACCTTGGCGCGCAGGAACTTCTCCCGCAGGTGCAGCCGGGCCGCCTCGGCGAGCTCGGCGGGGGTGTCGCTCAGGCCTTCCGGGGCCGGGCGCCCCCACTCGCCCATCTCGCTGCGGAAGATGTCCCTGATCTCACCCCGGTTGCGATGGATCGCCGGGACCAGGATGTGCGAGGGCCGGTCCTTGCCCAACTGGACGATCAGCTCGGCCAGATCGGTCTCGTAGGCCCGGATGCCCTCGGCCTCCAGAGCCTCGTTCAGGCCGATCTCCTGGGTGGCCATCGACTTGACCTTCACGACCTCCGTCTCGCCGGTTGCCCTGACCAGGTCGGCGACGATCCGGTTGGCCTCGTCGGCGTCCGCGGCCCAGTGGACCGTACCGCCCGCGGCCGTCACCGACTCCTCCAACTGGACCAGGTAGCGGTCGAGATGACGGAGCGTGTGGTCCTTGATCCGTTTGCCGGCCTCCCGGAGCTCCGCCCAGTCGGACACCTCGGCGACGGCTCTGGCCCGCTTGGCGCGGATGGTGTGCGTGGCATGGCGCAGATTGCCGCGCAGGGTCGGGTTGTTGACGGCCTCGTGCGCGGCCTTCGGAAAGGCGGGCATCCCCAGATACGTTCCGCTCATACGGCCGGCTCCTCCTCCGTGCTCGCCAGGATCTCCGCGATGTGCACCGGCCGCATCCCGCTGCCGAGCCGGGTCATGGTCCCGCCGATGTGCATCAGGCAGGAGTTGTCGGCCGCGCACAGCACCTCGGCACCCGTCGACTCGGCGTTGCGCACCTTGTCGGTTCCCATCGCCGCCGAGACGTCCGCGTTCTTCAGCGCGAACGTGCCGCCGAAACCGCAGCACTCCTCCGCGCCGGGGAGTTCCACCAACTCCAGCCCCTTGACGGCCTGGAGCAGCCGGCGCGGCCGGTCGCCGAGCCCCAGGCCGCGCAGCCCGTGGCAGGTCGGGTGGTACGTGACCCGGTGCGGGTAGCAGGCCCCGACGTCCGTCACCCCGAGCACGTCCACCAGGAACTCGGTCAGCTCGTACGTCTTCGGCACCACCGGCGCCAGCGCCGCCGCGAGGCCGCTGCCGCGTCCCTCCGCCCGCGCCCGCTCACCCATCCGCGGATACAGCTCCCGCACCATCGCCCCGCACGATCCGGACGGGGTCACGATCGCCTCGTACTCCCCGAAGACATCGGAGAAATGCCGGGCCAGCGGTTCCGTCTCATGGCGATAGCCGGTGTTGTAGTGGGCCTGTCCGCAGCACGTCTGCGCCATCGGGAAGTCGACCTCGACGCCCAGTCTGGTCAGGAGTTTCACCACGGCACGACCGGTGTCCGGGTACAGCGTGTCGTTGACGCAGGTCAGGAACAGGGCGACACGCATCGCGGCTCCTAGGGGTCGATCATCGGATGAGTGCAGAGTAGTGGGCCGGTGCGGGCGGCGGGAGACCCGGTCACCCCGTGGCGAGTCGGGACTCGGCCGCCGCCCACCGGGCGCTGTCGCCGCGGGGGGTGTACCGGGTCAGCGGCTGGGTGCGGGTGAGCAGCCCCCGCAGATCGGCGAGATCGCCGACGAGTCCGTGCGTGCGGGCCTGTACCAGCACGTTGCCCAGGGCCCGGCCAGGGCGTCACCTTCGACGCCTACACCCAGATCATCTCCGCCGACGGCTTCC
>NZ_JBEYFC010000373.1:0-9211 GCF_040634175.1 Streptomyces sp. NPDC007162 | reverse complement strand
AGGACATACGCAAGGAGAGGTCCGGCGTGCTCCCTGTACAGGGCACGCATCAGCTCCTCATCAGGCTCCGAGGGCTGGGACATGCGATGTCGGGCCCTCGATCCACGTTCATTGGCCACGGCCGCATCCTTGCGCACGCCCACCTCCGGTGTCCGGGGGTTCCCCCAGTCGGTCGCTCCCCCACCGGTACGGAAGTGACTCGCGGGGTGTTCAACAAGACCCCACATTTTTCTGCGTGGTGTCATGACGAGCGGGACATGACAGCACATTCCCCCCTCGTGATCTTTACATTTCCGACACATCGCCAAGGAGGGGCGGGTTGCCCGTACGCGGCGGTCACCAAACGGAGTGTTGTCGAAATCACGTTCCGGGATCTTCGATGAAGGTCCGACAGAAGCCGCGAACGGGACAGGGGTTGAGCAGTCGGGGTGGCGGGAGGTCGAAGTCTCAGGCGCGGGCGAGTGCGGCACGGCGGCGGTGCCGGGCCACCCGTTCGCGGTTGCCGCAGACCTCGCTGGAGCACCAACGGCGCCTGCGGCCCCGGGAGGTGTCCAGGTACACGAGGGGGCAGTTGTCGCCCTCGCACTCCCGGATCGCGGCCCGGGCGACGGGGTCGGTGAGCAGTTCCACGGCGTCCCGGGCGACGGCCGCGAGCAGCGCCGCGCACTCGGGCGGCCCCGCCAACTCCCGGACGAGCGAGCCGTCCTCGCCGGACACCGCACGCGGGGCCGGGGGCGCGGCGACGGCCAGTTCGTTGACGCGGGCGAGCGCGAGATCGTACGACCTGGTCCGCGCCGCGTTCCGGCCGCGCACCAACTCCGCCACGTGACCGCGCAGTTCACAAAAGCCCGGCAGCCATCCCGGGTCGGCGTGCGCCAGCGGCGTGCCCGCCGGGACGAGTCCGGATCCGGTGATCCAGGCCTGCAACGGTCCCGTCCCGTCGAGCCGTTCGCCGGGATGTGTGGTCGCCAGGAGGTCCAGGCAGATCCGCCCGGCGTCGAAGCGCAGCTCGTAGGGGGCCGCGGCCGTACCCAGTGCCATGTGCCTGTCACCGCCTAGGACAGGGAACCGTGTCCCCTCACAGTGCCCGGCACGACGACCGGCCGGAAGCCCTCGCACCGCTGTTGCACGAGGTTCCGGTACGACGCGCGTCCCGCGCCGACGCGGTACGCCGGACAGCCGGTCCGTCGGTACGCCGGTCCGCCGGTCCGCCGGTCAACCGGTCCGCTCGTCGGTACGCCCGTCAGCCGGTCCGCTCGTCGCCCGTGGCGAAGTACCGCCGCACGGTGATGCTGCGGACCGGTAGATGCGGCGAAGCTCCTGGCAGGCGGCGGTGATCTTGCTGGGGAACCTGTCCAGCAGGAGCTCCACTCCTGCGTGCAGCCCGGCAGCCTCAGTAGCTGAGTTCAGTTCGCCGCATCCACCAGGGCCGCCAGCTCGGCCTCGGTGACCCCGGGTGGGAGACGAACATCGAATGTGTAGCCCTCATCGCAGAAGATCAGGTCAAGGCCATCCGGCGCCAGCCTGCGGAAGAGGACCGCCAACCAGACGGCGTCGCTTTCCCAGACGTCCATGTACAGGCATGTGCCCTCCACATGCAGGTACGCCTCTCCTGGACCGTTCGTCGTCTCGAACTCCCATAGGGCACTGCGCGCTTCACTGGGAAGCTCAGAGCGGATTTCGACGTCGGTCCACCGATCGGAGATCGCCTCCGAGAGGGCCTCCTGATCGACGCGCCATCCGCCCGCATCACCCTCAACCACCACCAGGAACGTCACAACCGCGGTTTACCACCCGCGGCCGGCAAGCACCCCGGCAGCCGACCCGAAGAGCATGTCCGCAAGCCTGCACGGACAGCACCGGCGCGCCACCACACCCAGGAGCCCGGCCAGCACCACGGCGAACCGGCCCTAAAACCAGCAGCCCCACCCCCACAGTCCCGTACCCATCGCCCTGACACGGCCCCCGCCCCCGGACCTCTCACCCGCCCCCTCCCCGGGGTGAGAGCAACGTTCCCTTCCGGTCACCCACAGCCACAGGGCGGAAACGCCGCCTCCCTACCTTCGGGCTCAGTCACTCATCCGAAGTCGGCAGACCGAGCACGCGGAGCACCGTGGAGGCGTCATGACAGCCCCAGCCCCTACTTCACGTAGTCGCTGGATCCAGGAGTGGGATCCGGAGGACGAGGCGTTCTGGAAGGACAAGGGAGAGAAGATCGCCCGGCGGAACCTGGCCTTCTCCGTCCTCTCCGAGCACATCGGGTTCTCGATCTGGACCCTGTGGTCCGTGCTGGTGCTCTTCATGGGGCCGGAGTACGGGCTGACCCCGGCCGACAAGTTCCTGCTGACATCGATGGTGACCCTGGTCGGTGCCGTCGTGCGCGTGCCCTACACCTTCGCGGTTGCGATCTTCGGCGGGCGGAACTGGACGATCGTCTCGGCCAGCCTGCTGCTCGTCCCGAGTGTCGCCGCCTTCGCCGTCATGAAGCCGGGGACGTCGTTCGACACCTTCCTGTGGATCGGGCTCCTCGCCGGCATCGGCGGGGGCAACTTCGCCTCCTCCATGACCAACATCAACGCCTTCTTCCCCCTGAGGAAGAAGGGGTGGGCGCTCGGGCTCAACGCCGGCGGCGGCAACATCGGTGTGGCGGCGATCCAGCTGGTGGCCCTCGCCGTCATCGGCGCCAACGGCGGGCCGCGGGTGCTGCTGGGGATCTACATCCCGCTCATCGTCGTCGCCGCGGTCCTCGCCGCGCTCTTCATGGACAACATCGAGAACGTCAAGAACGACACCGGTGCAGCCAAGGACGCCGCGAAGGACGCCCACACCTGGATCATGTCCCTCCTCTACATCGGGACGTTCGGCTCCTTCATCGGCTACAGCTTCGCCTTCGGCCAGGTGCTGACGAACCAGTTCGGCCGTACGCCGCTGCAGGCCACGTACCTCACCTTCATGGGCCCGCTGCTCGGCTCGCTGATCCGGCCCGTGGGCGGCTGGCTCGCCGACAAGTACGGCGGCGCGAAGATCACTCTCTACAACTACGTCGCCATGGCCGCGGCCACCGCTGTCCTGGTCGTCGCCAGCATGCAGAAGTCGCTGCCGCTGTTCGTCGTCGCGTTCGTGGTGCTGTTCTCGCTCACCGGCATCGGTAACGGCTCCACGTTCAAGATGATCCCCGGCATCTTCCAGACCAAGGCCCTCGCCAAGGGGCTGGAGGGTGAGGAAGCGGTCAAGTACGGGCGTCGGCTCTCGGGTGCCTCCATGGGCCTCATCGGCGCGGTCGGCGCGCTCGGCGGCGTCGGTATCAACCTTGCCTTCCGGCAGTCCTTCCTCTCCTACGGCTCCGGCACCGGCGCGTTCGTGGCCTTCCTGGCCTACTACGGCCTCTGCTTCGCCATCACCTGGGCCGTATACCTTCGCCGGCCGGCCGTACGGGAGCAGGCCGCGACCGCCACCGAGGCGAAGGCGCAGCTCAGCTACGCCGAGGTGTGACGTAACACTGGTGACATGAAGCGGAACCGAGCCTGTCACGCGCCGTTGACAGGCTCGGTTCGCATGCGGGTCAGCTAGGAGAGCAGCCATGGACGAGGAACAGCAGCGACCGGACGACGGCAGCCGGCACGGTCCCCTCGCGGGGTTCACCGTGGGGGTCACGGCCGCGCGCCGCGCCGACGAGCTCGGAGCACTGCTCCAGCGGCGCGGCGCCGCCGTGCTGCACGCCCCCGCCCTGCGCATCGTGCCGCTCGCCGACGACGGTGAGCTCCTCGCCGCCACCAAGGAGATCATCGACCAGGCGCCGGACGTGGTCGTGGCGACGACCGCGATCGGGTTCCGGGGCTGGATCGAGGCCGCGGACGGATGGGGCTTCGGCGAGCAGTTGCTGGAGAGGCTGCGGAACGTCGAGTTGCTCGCACGCGGGCCCAAGGTGAAAGGGGCCGTCCGGGCCGCCGGGCTCACCGAGGAGTGGTCACCGTCCTCCGAGTCCATGGCAGAGGTGCTCGACCGGCTCCTGGAGGAGGGCGTCGACGGCCGCCGGATCGCGGTACAGCTGCACGGGGAACCACTGCCGGGGTTCGTGGAGTCGCTGCGGGCCGCGGGTGCGGAGGTGCTGCCGGTGCCGGTGTACCGGTGGATGCCGCCGGAGGACCTCGGGCCGGTGGACCGGCTCCTCGACGCCGTGGTCACGCGCTCGGTGGACGCCATCACCTTCACCAGCGCACCCGCCGCGGCCTCGCTGATCTCCCGCGCCGAGGTCCGCGGGCTGCGGGACGACCTGCTCGCCGCGCTCGGTCACGACGTCGTCCCCGCCTGCGTCGGTCCGGTGACGGCCCTGCCGCTCCAGGCCGTCGGCGTCGACACCATCCAGCCGGAGCGCTTCCGGCTCGGCCCCCTCGTACAGCTTCTCTGCCGGGAACTCCCCTCGCGTGCCCGGGCGTTGCCCGTCGCCGGACACCGCGTGGAGATCCGGGGGCACGCCGTCCTCGTCGACGGCGATCTGAAGCCGGTACCGCCGGCCGGCATGTCCCTGCTACGGGCGCTCTCGCGCCGTCCGGGCTGGGTGGTCGCCCGCTCCGAACTCCTCCGCGCCCTGCCCGGCGCGGGCCGCGACGAGCACGCGGTGGAGACGGCGATGGCGAGGCTGCGTACGGCCCTGGGCGCGCCGAAACTGATCCAGACGGTGGTCAAGCGCGGGTACCGGCTGGCCCTGGACCCGGCGGCGGACTCGAAGTACGGGGATGGGTGAGGGGGCGGCCGGAGCTGTAGCCCCGGGCTCGTCCCCGGTACGTCACCTGGACACCGTCCGCCGCGCCTCCGCCTCGACGGCTCGGAGCTCCGTCGTGGCCGTCCGGAACGCGGGGTCGTCGCGATCGCTGGTGGTGTGCACCGCCGCGAGCGCTGCCTGGTAGCGGGCACGGAGGTCCGGCCGTCCTTCGATTTCCACCTGCGCCTGCCAATGGCCGAGCCAGTGCCGCAGGTGGCCGATCTTGCCGTCCTGCAGGGCAGCCGCCAGCGCCTGCTCCTTCTGCCGTTCCATTTCGCCCAGCCGGTGCGGTGCGATGCGGGCCAGCGTGACCCGAACCGCGTCGGGGGTGGGCGAAGTGTCTTCACCGCGCGCCCGCGGCCTCATGCGACGGCCTCGCGAGCGCCCTCGGACTTCCGTCCGGTCACCTCGAACCACAGCAGCTTCCCGGCACCACGGTCCGATCCGCCGCCGTCGCCGATCGGCCAGCCGCCCCACGCGTCGGCGTACTCCTGAACGAGACACAACCCGCGCCCGTCTTCGGCATCCTCCAGGGCCGGCCGGACCCGGTCCCAGGGAGGTGCGCCGAACGGAGCCGGGATCCGCGGGTGGCTGTCCCAGACCCCAACCCTCAGCCGACCGCCGGGCAGGGCGGTCAGCCGGAGGGAAGCGGGGCCATGGGTGTGCCGGTAGGCATTGGTGACCAGTTCCGACGTCAACAGCTCCACGGTGTCCAGGGATTCGTGCCTGCCGTGGCCGCTGAGCGCCGCCCGTACGGTCATACGTGCGACGCGTGCCGCGCGCGGATCACGGGGCAGGCGAAGGGCGTACGACCAGGTGTCGGGCAGGGATACGGTGTCCACGGGACCTCCGACGAGAGACATGACTCGGGTTCGCTCAACGACCGCGCCGGGCGGTGGCTCTGCCTGGGGGAGGTGCACTTCCGGCTTGCAGGCGCGGGGAGTTGCGCGGTGCAAGCACTACAGTAGGTCGCAATCAGGAGATATATCTCCCAATCGAGGGAGAGATACCCGCATTTACCTCTCGTGGGTTACAAGAGAGCCGCACATCGGCCGGGAAGGACATGCCGTGCCGCCCACCAGCAATCCCACTCTGCGTCAACGGCGTCTCGGCACTGAGCTGCGCAAACTCCGTGAGCGATCCGGCCTCACCGTCACCCAGGCCGCCACGCTTCTGGGCGTCAACCAGGGGCGCGTCAGCATGATCGAGACAGGTCGCAGCTCACTCAGTGCCGACCGAGTCCGATCACTGGCGTCGGCGTACGACTGCTCGGACGGGGCTGTGGTCGACGCCTTGGCCGCGATGACCGGGCGCCGAACGGGCGGCTGGTGGGAGGAGTACCGCGAACACCTCCCGGCCGCACTGGTCGACCTCGCCGAACTCGAACACCACGCGACCGGGTTGCGGGTGGCCCTCGCGATGCACATTCCCGCGCTACTGCAGACCGCGGACCATGCCCGCGCCCTCTTCAGGGCCGTCGTGCCGTCCATGAGGCAGTACGAGATCGAGCACCGCCTCACGCATCGCATGAAACGGCAAGGGGTCCTCCACCGCGAGCATCCCCTGCCGTACACAGCGATCATTCACGAGTCGGCTCTTCGCATCCGGTTCGGGGGCCCCGACGTCAGACGTGGTCAGCTCAAGCATCTCCTCGACATGAGCGAGCTGCCCGACGTAACTGTTCAGGTGATTCCATTCGACGCGGAGTACTACCCCAGCACAGGTCAGTCCTTCGACTACGTCGAGGGACCGGTCCCCCAGCTCGACACGGTGCAACTCGACACCCACCACGGCGGCTGCGGCTTCCTCGACGGGGAGGCACAGTTGAGCAAGTACCGTGCCGTGCTGGATCACATGGAGTCCTGCGCGCTCGGTCCCGCTGAGTCGCACGACTTCATCCAGAGCCTCATCCGAACCATCTGAAAGGGCGGCCGTGCACATACTCCACTGGCGGAAATCCACGTACAGCGGCGACAGTTCGAACTGCGTCGAGATGGCCACCGCCCACGCAGTCGTACACATCCGTGACTCGAAAAACCCGGCGGGCCTCCGCCTTACGGTCGAGGCCTCCACATGGGCCCACTTCGTCAACGGCATGACCCGCTCACGGCCACAGTGACCACATGGGAACGGACATCCACAGCTGGATCGAGTGCCGCGCCTGGCACCCCGGACGGCACCCTTCTCACCTGTTGACGGACTGGATCTCCTGCACGACGACGTCCTGCGATCGGCCGAAGGCGCCGTCGGGGAGGCTGTCGCCGTTGCCGTCGCTTCCGGTCCAGTGGATCTTCCAGGTGACCGTCGCCTTGAGCTGGTACGAGCCGTTGCCGGACGAGCGGAGGTACTTCACCCCGCAGGGCGGTGTCTTGCCTGCGTCACCCGCGGTGTACTCCTCACCGACACTGCCGTTGTTGAACTCGCAGACTCCGGAGGCCGGGTAGGTCACCGCGTCGGAAGTACCCGGGTCGATCCTGAGGGAGACGGGTTCGGCAGTGGTCGTTGCCGATATGCCGAGCAGCGGAACGCTGGCGGTGACCGACACCGGCTTGAACGTCGCCTTGTCCAGCCATGCCCAGGTGGCGAGGTTGACCTTGGTCGTACCCGCGGGCTTCAGGCTCACCTCTGTGGTGGGGACACGGATCTCGTTGTAGGCGAGTTCGCCGAGGATCTTCGTGGAGATGGTGTTCGGGATGTTCGCGGGGGGCGCGTCTCCCTTGTCCACCCAGAAATACGGCTCGTCACACTTGTCCCACCCCGGCGGGAAGGACTTGTTGACGTACGAGTCCCACCAGTAACCCTTGCCGGTCTTGTCCTCGTTGAAGTCCTTGTAGGGGTGGCCGTTGACGTAACGGTCACGCTGCTCGGCGTCCCACTGATACCCCGTGGAGTCCGCCGCCCAGATCGGTTCCAGGTACGCCTTGAGCTCGGCCGGACTGTACTTGGGGGCGTACCAGCAGGCCGGCGGCGTCCAGGACGTGGTGGCGGCGACCGGACCCACGGAGGCACCAGTGCCGTTCTTGGAGCGGTCGTAGACGATGGCGCCTGCTGTCGAGTTAATGGTGTCGCCGTCCGCTCCACCGGATGTGCTGGTGTCCGATCCGGACCCGCCGCCGACTGATCCGCCGCCTCCGGGCCTGTCGGCCATGGCCGAAGGAGTTGATAGCCCGCAGACAGAGACCGCCAGCACGATCGTCACGATTCCTTGGCGGAGCCTGGTCACGGCTGGCATTTGTCAGCTCCACGAGTAGACGCAATCTTTACGAGCTCCCAGACGCCCTTTGCGTTCTTCTCAACCTGGACGCCATATACGACATAACTGTTCTTGGTGGTCTTCGTCTTCTTGACCACACCGGTCTTGATGACCTTGTTGTAGCCCTTGCTCTCGTCTCCGCAATAGGTCAGTGACGCCTTGGTCTTGGACTCCACAGTGACCTGCCGGTCGTAGTAACGGACGATTCCAGTGACTGTCAGCCCCGCGTCCACAAAGGACTTCACCCACTGCTGCGCCGCGGCGGCACCCTCGCCCTCCGTGTAGTACTCCAGAGCGGGAAGTCGCGGGTTCTGAGCACCGATCGCCGCATCCAGCGCCCGGACGAACTCCGCGTTGTCCTTGAGGATTGCGTCCTTCACCGGATCGGAGTCCTCTTCAGGGGTGAAAGTGAGAGTGTCCCCGGCGGGCAACGAGATCTTCGGGCGGCCGGCGGACTCAGTCGCCGAAGCGCTCGGCGAAGCCGACGCCGACGCTCCCGTGTCCGCGCCCGCGATCTTGCCGTTCGAGTCGGACTTGTCTCCGCCTCCTCCGCCGCAACCGGCGAGCAGAAGTGCCGCAGTCGCACCGGCGGTGGCAGTCGTGAGCAGGCGGGAACGGCGGGTCACGGTGGGCTCCTGATGGGGCGGCTGATGTCGAAGAAAGCAGCCGACACGGTAGCCGGGTCGGGCGCGAAGACACCAGAGCGAATGGCTGAACATCAGCCGCGCAAAGGGTGCACGAGCAGGGCAAAACAGCGCCAACTCATCCCCTGCAAGGGTGGATTGGTTGCCTTCCTGTGACATTGCGACCGCCGTCCGTGGCCACGCGGTTGGCCCCTGCAAAGGGTCACTTCACCTCGTACGAGTGAGCCCTGTAAGTTCATGCGCGCAGAACTTCGTATGGGGCGTACGCGACGGGGGTTGCGGGGGCATGGCGGGTTACCGACCGGCGGACTGGCATCCACTCGACCTCGACCAGGACCCCACCCCCGGTGACCCGCAGCGCGTGCGAACCCTCGCGCAGCAGCTCCACTCCTTCGCCGACGACGTCTCCGACGCGCTGCGTCTGGTCAAGGGCATGGCCGGTGAGGACGCCCTCCTGCAGTGGGCGGGCAAGTCGGCGGAGGTCTTCAAGGAGCAGTTCAAGGACGTTCCGAAGAACCTGAAGAAGCTGAAGAAGTCCTACGAGCTGTGCGG
>NZ_JBEYFC010000372.1:0-9298 GCF_040634175.1 Streptomyces sp. NPDC007162 | reverse complement strand
GGCTGCTAGCGGTGCCGTTGAACACCGCGGTGACCTGCTCCCCTTCCGGACTGGTCCAGGTCTTCAGCTGGAGGCCCTTGGGCACCGCTGTCGGGCTCGGTGGTTGACGGCCTCCTGGCAGCGGCTGCGGGTGCGTTCCGGCGACGGGCGGACGGTGGAAGCCGGGATCGAGCCGCTGCGCTACAAGATGCTGCGCTCCGACGCACTGGAGGACCTGGCCGGTCAGGTGCTCGCGGCCGGCCCGTGGGTGACGACCGTGGAGGCCGTCGCCGAACGGGTGGAGTCCGCGCCCGGCGGGGCGGTGGTGCACGCCCGCCGGGCCGACGGGACCCGGGTGACGGTGCGCGCCCGCTGGGTGTTCGACTCACGGCCGCCCGAGCGGCTGCCCCCGGCGCGCACGACGCTGCTGCAGCACTTCCGCGGCTGGTTCGTACGCACCCGCCACCCGGTGTTCGATCCTGGTGCCGTGGAGCTGATGGACTTCCGTACCCCGCAGCCCGCGCACGGTCTGTCCTTCGGCTACGTACTGCCCACGGGTCCGCGCGAGGCGCTGGTCGAGTACACCGAGTTCTCCCGCGGCCCGCTCGGCCGGGACGCCTACGACCGCGCGCTGCGGCACTACCTGCGCGGTGTCCTGGGCGTCGGCGACCACGAGGTGCTGGAGTGCGAACAGGGCGTGATCCCGATGACGGACGCGGTCTTCCCACGGCGGACCGCCGCGTCGGTGTTCCGGATCGGGGCCGCGGCCGGGGCCACCCGTCCGGCGACCGGCTACACCTTCAGCGCCGTGCAGCGACAGACCGGCGCCGTGGCCGCCGCCCTGCACGCGGGACGCCGCCCCGTCCCGCCGCGCGTCCACTCGGCCCGCTCCCGGTACATGGACGCGGTGCTGCTGCACGCCCTCGACCACGGCCGGGTGGACGGCCCGGCCTTCTTCACGCGGCTGTTCACCCACGTGCCCGCGCCCCGCCTGCTGCGCTTCCTGGACGGGCGCACCGGTCTGGCGGAGGACCTGTCCATCGGACTGCACGTGCCCGTCCCCGCGATGCTCGGCTCGGCGCTGGCCCTGCCGTTCACCTCGCGCCGCAGCGCTCCCACCGCCCCCGCGCCCTCCACGGCCTGATCCCGCCCTCGACCACGATCCGTCCTCTGCCTCTTCCCTTTCCGCCCCCGCTCTCGACCACCACCCGCCCCCGCCCCTCCCCCTTCCCTCTGCTCTCGCCTCCCACCCGACGACCGTACGGAGATGGTATGCCCGTGTTGCGCGACGCCGAGCTGGCGACCGCGTTCGACCACGCCGCCCGGAGCTACGACACGCTCGTGGCGGCGAATCCCGGTTACCACGCCCACCTGCGCCGCTCCGCGCGGCGCCTCGGACTGCCCGGCCGCGGCCCGGCCCCCAGGGTGCTCGACCTCGGCTGCGGCACCGGAGCCTCGACGGCGGCCCTGGCCGCCGTCCTGCCCGGCGCCGACATCACCGCCGTCGACGCGTCGGCAGGCATGCTGCGACGCGCGGCCCTGCGGCCCTGGCCGACGCCGGTGCACTTCGTGCAGTCGCCGGTGGAGCGGCTGGCCGCGGCCGGGGTACGCGGCCCGTTCGACGCGGTCTTCGCGGCGTACCTGCTGCGCAACACCGCCGACCCGGACGCGGTGCTCACCCAGGCCCACCGGCTGCTCGCGCCCGGCGGCCGGCTGGCGGTGCACGAGTACGCGCTCAGCGGGCGGGCGGCGCACCGGGCGGTGTGGAACGCGGTGTCCGGCGGGTTCGTCCTGCCGGTCGCCACGCTGCTCGGCGACGGAGCGCTCTACCGGCACCTGCGGCACAGCGTCCTGTCCTTCGACACGGCCGGGCAGCTCGCCCGGCGGGTGGAGCAGGCGGGTTTCGAACGGGTGCGGGTGCTGCCCCTGCCCGGCTGGCAGACCGGCATCACCCACACCGTCGTCGCCCGCCGCCCGTTCACCGCCGACGGGGAGGCGACACGATGACCGGACCGCGCCGTCCGTCCTCCCCGCCCGCCGTCCGCGGCCCCCGTCCCGGCCGAGACCGGGTTGAGCGCGCCCAGGTGCAGGTTGGAGAGCCTGCCGGTGCGCCGACCGTGGCCCCATTCCGCGGCCAGCACGACCAGGTCGAGGGTGTGCACCGGCTTGACCTTGAGCCAGGCGGCGCCCCGGCGGCCCGCGCTGTACGGGGCGTCCAGGGCCTTGACGACCACCCCCTCGTGGCCGCGGGCGAGGGTGGCGGTGAGGAACTCCTCGGCGGCCGTCGTGTCCTGCTCCCCGGCCACCAGCGCCCGGCGCACCCGCATCGGCTCGGGGACGAGGCGGGCCAGCTCCGCGTGGCGTGCGGCGAAGGGGAGGTCCAGGAGGTCGTGGTCGCCGACGGAGAGCGCGTCGAAGAAGACGGGCGAGACCGGGACCTCGCGCGCCGCCCTCGCCACGTCCGTGCGGGAACCGACCCGGCCCGCCGTCTCCTGGAACGAGCGCGGCCGGCCGGCCGCGTCGAAGGAGATCACCTCGCCGTCCAGGACGAACCGGTCGCCCGCCAGCTCCCTCGCCGCACCGGTGACTTCGGGAAGCCGGTCGGTGATGTCGTCCAGGGTGCGGGTGAAGACGCGCACCGTGTCCCCGTCCCGGTGGACCTGGACCCGGATGCCGTCCAGCTTCTCCTCGACCACGCAGCCGCCCAGCTTCCGCACCGCCTCGGTGACCGAGGCGGCGGTGTGGGCCAGCATCGGCAGCACCGGGCGGCCCATGGTGAGCCGGAACCGGGCGAGCGCCGGCGGACCGTCGGCGAGCAGCGCCTCGGCCACCGCCTGGAGCGACCCGGCGAGCATCACCGCGCGCCGCACCTCCGCCGCGTCGGCGCCGGTCGCCTGGGCGAGCCCTTCGACGGCGAGCGCGTCCAGGGCGCCCTGCCGGACCTCCCCGGTGATCAGACCCAGCAGGAACCGCTGCTCGTCCGCGGTCGCCGCGCCCATCAGCTCGCCCACGATCCGCGTGCGTTCGGCTTGCGAACCGGCTCCGGAGACCTTGCCGAGCTCGCTCAGCCGGGCATCGGCCTCGCGGACCGTGAGGGTCGGTTCGGCGGAGGGCTCGACGGGCCGGCTCAGCACCTTCCAGCCGACGCCGAGACGGCCCTGCGGGAGCCGGCCGGCCAGATAGGGGATGACGACCGGCACGTCGTCGGGGGCCGTCTCCCGGAAGAGCTCGGCGAGCAGGGCCGTCTTGCGGGACCTGGCCGCGGTGGCGGCCACCTCCCGGGACACTTCGGCGAGCCGGGTCAGCAGCATGCAGCCATAGTGCTCCGGAAACGGGTCGCCGACACCCGGGGCCGGGGGCGGCGTCAGGCCGGGGCGGTCGCGTACACCTGCCGGGTGTTGGGGCGCGGTGCCGGGCGGTGGCGGGCCGCCGGGCCCTCGGCGAAGGCGCGCAGCAGGTTCTCCGTGGTGCGGGTCACGAAAACGCGGGTGGCCGCGTCCATGCCGTGGTGCCCGCCGCCGTCGCCGGTGGCCGCCATCAGCGCCTCCACCCAGCGCATGGTGCCGGACGCGAAGACCCCGGCGCCGCCGGCCACGGTGTAGTACGCCGAGTCGCTGTGGCTGCTCCGGCCGTCGCACACCAGCGGGGAGTGAGCCGTGATCTCCAGCGGGCCCGGAGCGGTCGTACCGGGCGGGACCCGGTCGTACTCGACGCCCACCAGATGGTCGAAGCCCTGGCCCGCGCGGACTCCGGTGCCCTCGTACAGCCAGTGGTCCGGTGCCGTGACGACGTAGGGGGCGTCCACCGGGTAGCCCTCGTAGAGCACCCCGGTGAGTGAGGACTCCGGGTCGGCGCCCGGGGCCGCGCGGAAGTCGGTGGTGACCAGGGCGGGCCGGGCGGGGAAACAGGGGTCGGATGTGTACGAGGACTTGTAGCAGACGACGGTACGGCCGGGGCCGGTGTCCGAGGCCTCCGTCCGGATCCGCCGGAAGCAGGTGTTCGCGCCGAGGAAGGCGATGTTGGTGCCGGCGTCCCGGGCGGCCGTGACATGGCGGCGCTGCTCGGGCGTCCAGTACTCGTCGTGGCCCAGGCAGACGGCGGCGGCGGCCCCGGCCAGCACGCCCGGATCGGAGTGCACGTCCGTCCCGGTGCTGTAGGCGAGGGGTATGCCGAGGCGTTCGGCCAGCACGACCGCGGCCCACTCGTACACCAGGAACTTCTCCGCGCCGCTCAGGTCGTAGGGCCGGTCGAAGGTGACGGCCAGCGAGCGGCTCGCGTAACCGCCGTCGGACCCGGCGTAGAGGCTCAGCCCGCCCCACCTGTTGTACGCCTGCCAGGTCGCCGGGGCGTGCAGCAGGACGGTACGGCCCGCGCCGTGCGTGGAGCGGACGATCAGCGGCACGTACCGCTGGTGGCCGCTCTCGGCCTCCAGACGCAGCAGGTAGGCCCCCTCCGGCCAGCCGGTGGTGTCCACGCTGAGCGTGCGGGGCCAGTCGGCGCGCACCGTGCGGGTGGCGGCGAGGATCCCGGGGGACGGCTGGGCGCGACCCGGTATGCGGGGCGAGTACCAGATCCGCCGGGCCGTTCGGCCGCCGTACCAGCCGACCCGCAGCGCCGAGACCCGGAACGCGGCGGCCGTGGTCGACACGGACAGGCCGAACGGTTCGCCCGGTCTGACACTCACCCGGTCGGCGTAGCCGGCGATCGCGTCGGGGGCGCCGAGGGAACCGATGCGCCAGTCCTCGGTCCCCGGACGCTCGCGCTCCGCCTCGGGCAGCCGGGCGTCCGGCGCGGTGGGCCGACGGGCCGGGACGGCCCGCTCGCAGCCGGCCGCCGTCCCCAGTGCGGCGCCCGCGCACAGAGCGAGGAACCGCCTGCGGGCGGCTCCGGACCCGGGCACCGCCGATGCCTCCTGCCGTTCTCGACCGTCCACACCGTCTCCCTCGGCCCCCGCTCGTCTTCCTGGCCCCCACTCGTCGTCACGGTCCGGGAAGCCCTGGGACCGGCTCTCCGGCACGGTTCCGGTCGCCCTGGCGGGTGGCCGGGCGCGCTTCGGCGACCGTAACTCCCGTGGGCCGGTCACGCACGGCGCGCCGCTGCGGGATTGACAAACGGCGTTGCCGAAACTGCAATGCCCGCCATGACCACCGACGACGTTCTCGCGGGCGTGGGACCACGCCTGCGCCGGCTCCGCAGGGAGCGCGAGGTCACCCTCGCCGCCCTCGCCGAGACCACCGGCATCTCGGTCAGTACCCTCTCCCGGCTGGAGTCCGGGCTGCGCAAGCCCAGTCTGGAGCTGCTGCTGCCGATCGCGCAGGCCCACCAGGTGCCCCTGGACGAACTGGTCGGCGCCCCGCCGGTCGGCGACCCCCGGGTGCGGGCGAGGCCGATGGAGCGGCACGGTCGCACCTTCCACCCGCTGACCCGGCAGCCGGGCGGCCTCCAGGCCTTCAAGGTGGTCGAACCGACACGGAACCTCGAACCCGACCCGCGCACCCACGAGGGCTACGAGTGGCTCTACGTGCTGGCGGGGAGGCTGCGGCTGGTGCTCGGCGAGCACGACGTCGTCCTCGGGCCGGGGGAGGCGGCGGAGTTCGACACCCGGGTGCCGCACTGGTTCGGGTCGACGGGGGAGGGGCCGGTGGAGTTCCTCAGCCTGTTCGGGCCGCAGGGGGAGCGGATGCACGTACGGGCGCGCCCCAAGGCCTGAGCCTGTTGTCCAGAACACTGTTCCCTCGGCGGCAAGCGACCGCTTAGTATGCGGTGGACCCCGACGAAGCAGTCCCTGGAGGCACCGCATGCAGGCATGGCAAGTGCACGAGAACGGTGAACCGAGCGAGGTGATGCGGCTCCAGGAGGTGGAGCGGCCCACGCCCGGTGACGGCCAGGTCCTGCTGAAGGTGCGCGCCGCCAACATCAACTTCCCGGACGTGCTGATGTGCCGGGGCCACTACCAGGTGCGCCCGCCGCTGCCGTTCACACCGGGTGTGGAGATCTGCGGGGAGACCGAGGACGGACGCCGGGTGATCGCCAACCCCGCGCTGCCGTACGGCGGTTTCGCCGAGTACGCGGTCGCGGACGCCGCCGCCCTGCTGCCCGCGCCGGACGCCCTGGACGACGCCGAGACCGCCGCGCTGCACATCGGCTACCAGACGGGCTGGTTCGCCCTGCACCGCCGGGCGGCGCTCCAGGCCGGCGAGACACTCCTCGTGCACGCCGCCGCGGGCGGGGTCGGCAGCGCGGCCGTGCAGCTCGGCAAGGCGGCCGGAGCGACGGTCATCGGTGTCGCCGGTGGCGCCGACAAGGCGGCCGTGGCCCGCGAACTGGGCTGTGACGCCGTGATCGACCGGCGCTCCGAGGACGTCGTCGCCGCCGTGAAGGAGGCCACCGGCGGCCGGGGCGCCGACGTGGTCTTCGACCCGGTCGGCGGCGAGGCCTACACCCAGTCCACCAAGGTCGTCGCCTTCGAGGGCCGGATCGTGGTCGTCGGGTTCGCGAGCGGCACCATCCCCAGCCCGGCGCTCAACCACGCCCTGGTGAAGAACTACTCGATCCTCGGCCTGCACTGGGGCCTGTACGCCACCAAGAACCCCAAGCTGATCGCGCACTGCCACGAACAGCTCACCGAACTTGCCACCAGCGGCGCCATCAAGCCGCTGGTCAGCGAGCGGGTACCGCTGACCGAGGCCGCGGCGGCCGTGCAGCGGGTCGGCGACGGAGTCACCACCGGCCGGGTCACCGTCGTACCGAAGGGAGCAGCGGCATGACCGACGCCGCCGAACTGAAGCGCCGCACGGCCCAGTTGCTGGCCGCCCACCCGCCGGCCGGCACCGGGAAGCTCGACTTCCTCAAGGCCCGCTTCGACGCGGGGCTCGCCTGGGTGCACTACCCGGAGGGCCTCGGAGGTCTCGGCGCCCCGCGTTCCCTCCAGGCCGTCGTGGACGCCGAACTGGAAGCCGCCGGCGCCCCCGACAACGACTCCCGGCGCAACGGCATCGGGCTCGGCATGGCCGCGCCGACCATCCTCAAGTACGGCACCCCGGAGCAGAAGCAGCGCTTCCTGCGGCCGCTGTGGATCGGCGAGGAGGTCTGGTGCCAGCTCTTCAGCGAGCCGGGCGCCGGTTCCGACCTCGCCGCGCTCGGCACCCGGGCCGTCCGGGAGGGCGACCAGTGGGTGGTGAACGGGCAGAAGGTCTGGACGTCCGGCGCGCACAACGCCCGCTGGGCCATCCTCATCGCCCGCACCGACCCGAACGTGCCCAAGCACGCGGGCATCACCTACTTCGTCTGCGACATGACCGACCCCGGCGTGGACGTGCGCCCGCTGCGCCAGATCACCGGCGAGGCCGAGTTCAACGAGGTCTTCCTCACCGACGTCCGCATCCCCGACGCCCACCGCCTCGGCGCCGTCGGCGACGGCTGGCGGGTCGCCCAGACCACGCTGAACAACGAGCGCGTCGCCATCGGAGGCATGCGCCTGCCCCGCGAGGGCGGCATGATCGGCCCGGTCGCCAGGACCTGGCGCGAACGCCCGCAGCTGCGCACCCACGACCTGCACCAGCGGCTGCTGAAGCTGTGGGTCGAGTCCGAGGTCGCCCGGCTCACCGCGGAACGCCTGCGGCAGCAGCTCGTCGCCGGCCAGCCCGGCCCCGAGGGCGCCGGCATGAAGCTCGCCTTCGCCCG
This sequence comes from Streptomyces sp. NPDC007162, assembly GCF_040634175.1. Classification (NCBI taxonomy): domain Bacteria; kingdom Bacillati; phylum Actinomycetota; class Actinomycetes; order Kitasatosporales; family Streptomycetaceae; genus Streptomyces; species Streptomyces sp. NPDC007162. The sequence goes on along the minus strand of NZ_JBEYFC010000372.1, from coordinate 1,636 downwards.
CCTCAACCAGGAGATCAGCGGCCTGGAGGTGGAACTCCGCGGCGAGGAGGGCCTGCTGTACGACGACTGGACCCTGCGCCGGCCCGAACTGGTCGACTTCACCGGCCGTGACGCCGGCTACCGCTACCTCCGCGCCAAGGGCAACAGCATCGAGGGCGGGACCAGCGAGGTCCTGCTGAACATCGTCGCCGAGCGCGTCCTGGGCCTGCCCTCGGAGCCGCGCACCGACAAGGACGTCGCCTGGAAGGACCTGGCCCGATGAGCACACAGCCCGACCTGCTGTACTCGGAGGAGGAAGAGGCGCTGCGTTCCGCCGTGCGGGACCTGCTCACCGACCACTGTGACGCCCCCGGCGTCATCGCCCGCACCGAGTCGGACGCCCCGCACGACCTGGCGGCCTGGAAGGCGCTGGCCGACGGCATGGGCCTGGCCGGTCTGCTGGTGCCGGAGGAGCTGGGCGGCCAGGGCGCCTCGCATCGCGAAGTAGCCGTCGTCCTGGAGGAGCTGGGGCGGGCCGTGGCGCCCGTGCCGTATCTGACCAGTGCCGTGGTGGCGACCGAGGCGCTGCTCGCCTGCGGCGACGAGGAGCTGCTGGGACGACTGGCGTCCGGGCGGACGATCGGGACGCTGGCCGTGGGGCTGCATGTGGCGCCGGGCGCCGCGTTCGACGCCGTACGGGTCGAAGACGGGCTTCTGCATGGCGAGTCGACCGGGATCGCGGACGCGGTCGCCGCGGACGTGCTGCTGGTGCCGGGGGACGACGGCGGGCTGTACGCGGTCGAGGCGGCGGCGGTGACCGTCACCCCGCAGGTGGCCTTCGACCTCACCCGGCCGCTGGCCACGGTCACGCTCGACGGGGCCGCCGGGCGTCGCGTGGGTGACGCGGAACCGGCCGTGCGGCGTGCGCTGCGGGCCGGGGCCGGGCTGCTGGCCTCGGAGCAGTTCGGGGCCGCCGAGTGGGCGCTGACGGAGACCGTCCGGTACCTCAAGGAACGCAAGCAGTTCAACCGGCCGGTGGGCGGGTTCCAGGCGCTCAAGCACCGGTTGGCGCAGCTGTGGCTGGAGGTCGTCAACCTGCGGGCCGCGGCGCGGGGCGCCGCCGACGCGCTCGCCACCGGCGAGGACGCGGACGTTCTGGTGGCCGTCGCTCAGGCCTACGCGGGGCCGGTCGCCGTGCGTGCGGCCGAGGAGGCGTTGCAGTTGCACGCGGGCATCGGGATGACCTGGGAGCATCCGATCCATCTGTGTCTGAAGCGGGCCAAGGCGGATTCGATCGCCTTCGGGACGTCGGGGGCGCATCGGGAGACGCTTGCCGGTCTCGTCGACCTTCAGGCGCCGTGACGTAGCGCCCGCCACGTGTCGTGACACCACTCGAACGGGGGACGTGTCAACTGCGCGAGCCGACCCTCCGCTACGCCACACTTGCGGCCGAACGCCCCGGACAGGGCGTGGCGGAGGAGGTTCGCGATGGCCGTTTCCATCTCTGTGGTGCTGCTGCTCCTGTTCGTGGCCGTGCTCTTCATGCGCCAGGGCGGGCTGAAGATCTCCCACGCCCTGGTCTGCATGGTGCTCGGCTTCTTCCTGGCGAGCACCAGCATGGCGCCCACCATCAGCACCGGGCTCACCGCGACCGCCG
>NZ_JBEYFC010000371.1:0-9302 GCF_040634175.1 Streptomyces sp. NPDC007162 | reverse complement strand
ACCGGCACGTCGTGGGGGACTTCCAGGGGGCGCTGCGGGAACGCGAACGGTTGCGGCCGCGGAGATGGCTACGGCGCTCGGTCGTCCCTCTGATCACGTTCACGGTGGAAGGAGTCGGGGGTGCGGTCGCCGTCGACGGACAGCAACAGGTTCAGCCGGTCCTCGGTCTCCGCCAGCGCCTCCTGGACGGCGGGGTGTTCGGCGGTCACCGCCTCCTGGTGGGGGTTGCGGGCGAGGTAGTCGTTGATGGTGGCCGGGAGCACGAAGTAGCCGTCGGCGAGACCCTGCATCAGCGCGCTCGCGCCGAGCCGGTTCGCGCCGTGGTCGGAGAAGTTGGCCTCGCCGACCGCGAACAGGCCGGGGACGGTGGTCTGGAGGTCGTAGTCGACCCACAGCCCGCCCATCGTGTAGTGCACGGCGGGATAGATCCGCATCGGCACCTGGTACGGATCCTCGTCGGTGATCCGCTGGTACATGTCGAAGAGGTTGCCGTACTTGGCCTCGACGGCCCCCCGTCCCATCCGCTCGATGGCGTCGGCGAAGTCGAGGTAGACGCCCTGCCCGCCGGGGCCGACACCACGGCCCTCGTCGCAGACGTTCTTCGCGGCTCGGGAGGCGATGTCACGCGGGACCAGGTTGCCGAAGGACGGGTAGATGCGCTCCAGGTAGTAGTCGCGCTCGTCCTCGGGGATCTCGTTCGCGGGGCGGCTGTCGCCCTTCGCCCTGGGCACCCAGATCCGTCCGTCGTTGCGCAGCGACTCGCTCATCAGGGTGAGCTTGGACTGGTGGTCGCCGGTGCGCGGGATGCAGGTGGGGTGGATCTGGGTGAAGCACGGGTTGGCGAAGTAGGCACCGCGCCGGTGCGCCCGCCAGACGGCGGTGGCGTTGGAGTTCATGGCGTTCGTCGACAGGTAGAAGACGTTGCCGTAGCCACCGCTGGCGAGGACGACGGCGTCCGCGAAGTACGTGTCGATCTTCCCGGTGACCAGGTCCCGGGCCACGATCCCGCGGGCCCGTCCGTCGACGACGATCACGTCGAGCATCTCGGTGCGCGGGTGCATCTCCACGTTGCCGGCGGCGATCTGCCGGCTCAGCGCCTGGTACGCCCCGAGGAGCAGCTGCTGGCCCGTCTGGCCGCGGGCGTAGAAGGTCCGGGACACCTGGACACCGCCGAACGACCGGGTGTCGAGCAGACCGCCGTACTCGCGGGCGAACGGTACGCCCTGCGCCACGCACTGGTCGATGATCTCGACGGAGATCTGCGCCAGGCGGTGGACGTTGGACTCGCGGGCGCGGAAGTCGCCGCCCTTGACGGTGTCGTAGAACAGGCGGTGGACGGAGTCGCCGTCGTTGCGGTAGTTCTTCGCCGCGTTGATGCCGCCCTGCGCGGCGATGGAGTGGGCGCGGCGCGGGGAGTCCTGGTAGCAGAACTGGACGACGCGGTAGCCCTGTTCGGCGAGGGTCGCGCCGGCGGAGCCACCCGCGAGACCGGTACCCACGACGATCACCGTGTGCTTGCGCCGGTTGGCGGGGTTGACCAGTCCGGCCTCGAAACGGCGCTTGTCCCAGCGCTCGTGGACCGGCCCGGAGGGCGCCTTGGTGTCGGCGACGGGTTCGCCGGTGACGTAGTCGGTGTAGGTCATGTCAGCTCACCACTCCGGTCATGACGCCCACGGGTACGGCGATGAAGCCGGCCGTGAGCAGCAGCGCGAGGACGTTCGCGACGGTCTTCAGGGCGCGGTCGCGGGTGCGGCTGCCGGCGCCGAGGGTCTGGGCGGCGCTCCAGAAGCCGTGCCGCACGTGCAGGCCGAGGGCGAGCATCGCGACGATGTAGATGACGTTGCCGTACCAGGTGGAGAAGGTGTCCACGACGTTCTGGTACGGGTGGCCGGGCTGGAAGCCGCCGGGGTGCACGGTGCCGGTGGTCAGGTCCAGGATGTGCCAGACGATGAACAGGCCGAGGATGATCCCACCCCAGCGCATGGTTCGGGTGGCATAGGAGGCCCGGGGCTTCCTGTGCACGTACTTGCTGGGGCGGGCCCTGATGTCGCGGCGGCTGAGCTGGTAGGCGGACGTGGCGTGCGCGACCACGGCGACGACCAGGACGGTCCGGATGAGCCAGAGCGTCCACTCGTAGTGCATGAACGGTTCGCCGATGGTGCGCAGCCAGTGCGCGTAGTGGTTGTACTCGCCGGCCCCGAAGAAGATCTTCAGGTTCCCGATCATGTGGACGACCAGGTACAGCAGCATGATCAGGCCGCTGACCGCCATGACGGTCTTCTTGCCGACGGAGGAGTCCCACACGGTGCGTGCCATGGACGGCCGTCGGTCCGTCCGCGTTGCCAGAGCCATGCCGATGACGGTAGGCCGCCGAGGACCGATCGGTCCAAGACATGGTCCGGCTTGATTCGATAGATGGAAGCTATCGTGTAACCATGCAGTTCCAGCAGCTTCAGTACTTCGTCGCCGTGGCCGAGACCCGGCACTTCACCCGGGCCGCCGAGCTGGTGCACGTCGCCCAGCCGTCGCTGTCCCAGCAGATCAAGGCGCTGGAGCGGGAGCTGGGGGCGGACCTGTTCCTGCGGGCGCGCGGGAACATCACCCTGACCGACGCGGGCGAGGCGCTGCTGCCGCTGGCCCGCCGCATCCTGGCCGACGCGGACACGGCCCGGTACGAGGTACAGGAGCTGGCGCAGCTGCGGAGCGGACGGGTGCGGCTGGGGGCGACGCCGAGTCTGTGCACCGGGCTGCTGCCCGACGTGCTGCGCGCCTTCCACGACCGGTATCCGGGGATCCAGCTGCTGATCGAGGAGAGCGGGTCGCACGATCTCGTACGGGAGCTGGCGCGCGGGGCGCTCGACCTGGCGCTGATCGTGCTGCCGCTGCCGCCGGCGTCGCCGGCGCTGACCACGGTGGAGCTGTTGCGGGAGGACCTGGTGGTGGTGTCCGCGCCCGAGGCGACGGTGCCGGGGCGGGGGCGCGGCGGCGTACGGATCGCCGATCTGGAGGGCGAGCGGCTGGTGATGTTCCGGCACGGGTACGACCTGCGGGAGCTGACCGTGGCCGCGTGCCGCTCCGCGGGGTTCGAGCCGGGTTTCGCGGTCGAGGGGGGCGAGATGGACGCGGTGCTGGGGTTCGTGCGGGCGGGCCTGGGGGTGGCCGTGGTACCTCGGATGGTCGCAGCTCGGTCGGGGCGGGGGCTGCGGGTCACTCCGTTGGCCAAGCCGGGGTTGCATCGGACCATCGCGTTGGCGCACCGGAGCGATGTGGCGCCGCCGAGGGCCGCCAGGGAGTTGCAGAGGATGTTGTTGGAGAGGTGAGGGGAGAGGTGACGGAGCGTGGTCGGGTGCGGGTGCGTGGGGGCTGGTCGCGCAGTTCCCCGCGCGAGCGACCACCCACGACCCACACCGGCGGCTCAGCCTGTCGCATCCACCAGGGCGAGGTCGTGGAGTCTCTCCGGTGGGCCCGGGCGGGCGTAGTACCAGCCCTGGGCGGTGTCGCAGCCGAGTATGCGGAGTTGTTCGGCCTGGGCGCCCGTCTCCACGCCCTCCACCGTGACCGCCAGGTCCAGGCTGTGGGCCAGGGTGACGATGCCCTCCACGATCTTGAGGTCGACCGGGTCCGCCGGGAACTGCTGCATGCTCTGGGTGAAGGACCGGTCCAGTTTGAGGATGCTCACGGGGAGACGACGGAGGTTGGCGAGGTTCGAGTACCCGGTGCCGAAGTCGTCCAGGGCGATGTCGACGCCCATCTCGGCGAGCCGCCGCAGGGGTTTGAGGAGGTCGTCGTCGGCGCCGATGAGGGCCGACTCGGTGACCTCCAGGCAGAGCGCGTCGGGGGCCACTCCGGTCCGTTCCAGGATGTCCACCGTGTCCTGGACCAGGCCGGGATGGGTGAGCTGGCACGGGGAGAGATTGACGTTGATCCGCAGCGGGCCCGCGGCGGTGTCCTCGCCGTAGCGTTCCCGCCACTCGCGGGCCTGGCGGATCGACTCCTCCAGGACCCAGCGGCCCAACGGGACGATGAGACCGGTGTGTTCGGCGAGCGGGATGAAGCGGTCCGGGCCGAGGACGCCGTGCTGCGGGTGCAGCCAGCGGACCAGGGCCTCGGCACCGCGGACACTGCCGTCGCCGAGGTGGACCAGCGGCTGGTACTCGATGAAGAACTCGCCCCGGTCCAGCGCGGCCGGCAGCGCCGTGGTCAGACCGTGCCGTGTGATCGCGCGGGCGTCCGCCTCCGGGTCGGCCAGCTCGAAGCGGTTGCCGCCCGCCGACTTGGCCCGGTACATCGTGATGTCGGCGCTGCGCAGCACCTCGGCCGGGGTGCGCTCGCCGGCCGGCCCCTCGACGACGCCGATGGAGCCGCGGACCAGCAGTTCGCGACCGTCGATGCTGATCGGGGTGACGAGGGCGTTCATGATGCGGTCGGCCAGGTCGTCGACCTCGCGCTGGGTGGCCGGGCCGGTGGTCAGCGCGACGAACTCGTCACCGCCGAGCCGGGCGACCATCTCACCGGGCGCGGTCGCACAGGACTGCAGCCGGTCGGCGACCTCCACCAGCAGCCGGTCGCCGGCCGAGTGGCCGAGGCTGTCGTTGATCGTCTTGAAGCCGTCCAGATCGAGGTAGCAGAGCCCGAAGCGCTGCCCTTCGCCCGCGGACAGGGCCTTCTCCAGGCGCTCGAAGAACAGCGTGCGGTTGGGCAGGCCGGTCAGCGCGTCGTGGGTGGCCTCGTAGCGCAGCCGGAGGTTGAGCAGCCGCCGCTCGGTCGTGTCCTCCATGAGGGCCAGCTGGTACTGCGGTTCGCCGTCGGCGTCCCTGAGGAGGGAGACGGTCAGGTTGGTCCACAGGACCGTTCCGTCGGAGCGGTTGAAGGCCTTCTCGACGTGGTAGTGCTCGCGTTCGCCCCGCACCAGCTCCTCGTAGAGCCGCCAGGTCTGGGGCGCGTCCTCCGGATGCACCCACTCCTTGACCTTGCGGCCGCGCAGGGTCTGCTCGGAGCCGCCGAACATGCGCAGCAGCGCGCCGTTCACCTGGAGGACGTTGCCTTCCAGGTCGGCGATGCCGATTCCTATCGCGGCCCCCTCGAAGACCGCGCGGAAGCGGGCCTCGCTCGCGTGCAGCGCCTGTGCGACCACGCCCTGGGCCCGCAACGCGGCCTGGGCGATGGCCTCCTGCTCGGCCAGCGTGCGCTCGCGCAGCGCCTGGGCGAACCCGGCGGCCATCGCGTGCTGGATCCGCGAGGAGCGCATCCGCAGCTCGTCCTGGGGGCCGTCCCCGCCGCAGTACAGCACCAGGTAGGCGTCGACGCAGTCGAGGCTGCGCGTGAGTGCCTCGGGATCGGTGCAGTGCGCGTCGATCAGCGCGGCGCCCACCTGCCGTGCCTCGTCGGCGTCGAAGCCGTGCGCCAGCAGGATCTCGCTCAGGCGGCGGGCGAGCGGCAGCAGTTGTTCCTCGAACTCCGGCCGGGTCAGGGACGTGGAGGTCACCGGGAAGACCGTGCGGCTCCAGATCGTCGCGAACCGGCGCAGTCTGTCCTCCGGCCCGTCCGGCTCCGCGATCACGCCGCGATCCCCACGCCGGCGAATCCGGAGAAGGCATACGGATCCTCGTCCTCCGGCGCCGACTCCGGCCGCCAGTGCGGCATCGGCACCAGTCCGGGTTCCATCATGTCGTACCCCTCGAAGAACCGCGCGATCTCGTCGCGCGAGCGCATGATCAGCGGGTTGCGAATGTCCCTGTATACGTCCACCGCACCCTCGGCCCGCTCTGCCGGCAACGGGATTCCCTCGTAAGAGGCATGCGTGAGAACAAGCAGGCTGCCGGGCGCGAGTGCGTCGCGCAGCTGTGCCACCGCCCCGTACGGGTCGTCCGCGTCTTCCACGAAGTGCAGTATGGCAACGAGAAGCAACGCCACTGGCCGATTCAGGTCGATGAGACGCTCCACCTGAGGACTTGACAGGATTTCCTGCGGCTTGCGGAGGTCGGCGGCGACCACGTCCGCGTTCTCGTTGCCCTCCAGTACGGCGTCGCTGTGCGCCACGGCCACCGGGTCGTGGTCCACGTACACCACGCGCGCGCCGGGGTGCGCCGTCTGCGCGACCTCGTGGACGTTGCCGAAGGTGGGGATGCCGGACCCGATGTCCAGGAACTGCTCGACACCGGCGGCGACCGCGTGGCGGACGGCGCGGCGCATGAAGGCACGGTTGGCCTGCATGATCTTCGGCAGTCCCGGCAGGTGCGCCATCGCCTTGCGGGCCGCTTCCCGGTCGACCTCGAAATTGTGCGAACCGCCCAGGTAGTAGTCGTAGATACGCGAAACGCTGGGCACCGAGATGTCGATGCTCCGTGGGGCCCAGGCGGGACGCTCCATGTATCTCTCCAAGGCTCGGGCGATCCGGTGTTCGAGCAGAGGCTACTGATCGACTGCGAACAGGGCGAGCGGAAACGGAAATTGACCGTCCGTTCCCGGTCAGGAACGGTTAATTCCGCGTTCGGTTTCCGGGGTGTTCGGTATTGCCGGGAACGCGAAGGAGCCCGCCCCCTCCGTGCGGTGCGGAGGGGGCGGGCGGTCATGCGCCGTCGTGTGGTCGTCCGGGGCGCAGCCCTGGGGCGGTGGCCCCTACTTGGCCGGCGCGCCGACCAGCTTTCCTTCGGGCGAGACGGCGTACCACGTGCCGCCGACGCCCTGGCCGTTGGTGTCCCCGGCCTTCGCGTCACCGGAGAACGTGTAGATCGGCCAGCAGTTGACCGTCTGCTGCTTCTGGCCGTTGTCCGGCCGGGAGAAGCCCATCAGGCCCTTCTTCACGATGCCCTTGGTGTCGCTGGAGGCGACCTCCGCGACGGCCGGCCACTTCACCAGGCAGGCCCCGGTGCAGTTCGAGACGACGTTGGGCCACGCCTTGTCCTTGATGAAGCGGTAGACCGTCATGCCGTTCTTGTCGACGATGATGTCGCCGAGCTTGGCGTCCTTGCGGACCGAGAGGCCGGGCAGAGAGGCCAGCGTGGCCTTCTTGCCGGTGGGGGCCAGCGCGAACCACTTGCCGCCCACGCCCTGGCCGTTGACGTCACCGGCGTTGACGTCCTTGGCGTAGCGGTACACCGGCCAGCCGCCGACGGTCAGCTGCTTGGTGCCGTCGGTGCGGGTGACCTCGCCCAGCAGTGCCTTGTCGATGCCCGCCCCGGCCGTGGCGTCGTCGGCGGGCACCGGCGGCCAGGTGGTCGCGCAGTCCCCGTCGCAGTTCGACTTGGGGGGATTGGCGGTGTCCGCGTCGAAGCGGTAGAGGGTGAGGCCGCTGCCGTCGGTGAGCACATTGCCCAGGTCGGGGTTGCTGGCGACGGTCAGCTTGCCGGCGGGCTGCACCGCGGCCGGGGAGCTGGAGGCCTGGTTGCCGTCGGCGCCGTAGCCGTTCCCGGCACTGGACGAGGCGGTGGGACTGGTGATGCTGCCGATGCCTGCCGGAGCCGTGGCTCCGACGTTCTGGGCCGCCGAGGACGGAGTGGTCGTGTTGTCCTGACCGCACGCCGTCGCGAACACCATCACCCCCGCGGCCGTGGCCACCAGAGAGGCGCTCCTCCACGAGGTCTTCATCGTCAACTCCCCATAATCGCCTGGATATCGCAGCGCCTCTGCGCCGCCGCACGACATCAGGTACGGACCCGGGGGGCCGAAGTGTTCAACCGGCTCACAAATTTCTTTCGGAGCGCGGTGTCCCCGGGTCGCCTCCCGCACGGGCGTACGCTTCGAGCCATTCGCGGACCGGTGTGATTCAAACCGGTTTACGCCACATGTAGTCCATTCGGATCAATCCTCCGGTACTACGGCGTGCGACGGCTCGCGAGACCTCATGATCTCGGTCGTGCATGCACCCGAAGCGACCCGACTTGCGCCCGCCTCAAGGGTGTTGGCCCTGCTGGCGTTGACGTGGACCCTCGTGGGCTGCCCGGTCGGCACGGCCTCGGCCGACGCCTGCGCCTACGCCTCGACCGGTCCGGACGGCATCCAGGCGGTGGCCGTCGCCGGCGGCTCCTGGCCCTCACTCCCGCCGTGCCCGGCGCCCACACCGCCGCCCTGCCCCACACCCACGCCGACTCCGCCCCCACCCCCGCCTCCCCCGCCGCCGACCCCGCCCCCCAGGCCCACGCCCGAACCCAGGCCGACTCCCACCCCGAAACCGCCGCGCCCCGCCCCGCCGGCCCCGCGCCCGGCTCCACCGCCCAGGCCGGCACCGGCGTCCAGGCCCACCCCGGCACCCGTCCGGCCGCCGGCTCCCAGGCCCAGGCCGGTGCCGCCCCCCGCGCCGGCACCGAAACCGACCCCGCGACCCTCTCCGACCCCGGTGACCTACCCGCCGTACCACGTCCAGTCGACCGGCACGAAGGCCCCGAACCGCACCTCTCCGGTCACCTACGTCCTGCTCATCGCCGTACCCGCGATCGTCGCCGTCGCCGCGTTCCGCGCGCGCTGACGGCCGGTCCACCGATATCTGGAGGCTTCGTTGCCGGATTGGCTTGTTCTCGTCCTCGCGATCCTCGCGGCCTGTGCCGTGGTGGTCGTCATCACCCTCGTCCGCGACAAGAGGGCGTCGGAGGACGAGGATCCCTCCGAGACGCCGGACGTCATCGAGTACATGACGATGTGGATCGGCGTCATCTACGCCATCGTCCTGGGTCTGGCCGTGGCCGGAGTGTGGGAGGCCCGCAGCGCCGCCCAGGACCACGTACAGGCGGAGGCGCAGGCGCTGCACGAGATCCAGGAGCGGGTACGGGTGTATCCACCCGACGTCCGCGACCGGATCCGCGCGGACGTCGACGCCTACGCCGGGCAGGTCGTCGGCAAGGAGTGGAAGGAGATGTCCGACCACGGTCGTCTCACGCAGCGCGGCGCCGACCTGCTCGCGACGATCCGTCAGGACGTCACCGACTACCAGCCGAAGACCGACTTCCAGGCCCAGGCCTACCAGCCGCTGGTGGACCAGGTGGCCGCCCTCGACCAGGCACGCAGCGCCCGCGCCGACTCGACCGGGGCGACGATGCCGAACGTGGTGTGGGCCGGGCTGCTGGTCGGGGCGTTGATCACCGTCGGCATGGTCTTCGCGCTGCAGATCAGGCGCACCCGGCGCGAACTGGTCCTGGCGGGCCTGTTCTCCGCGACCATCGCCTTCATGCTGTTCCTGATCTGGGACTTCGACGAACCGTACAGCCGTGGCATCACGGCGACCGTGCAGCCCTTCCTGAACTTCTTCCCGCACGCCAAGGGATAGCGGAGCAGAGAGGCAGAGGGGCAGTGGGCCGTCCGGGTCCCCC
>NZ_JBEYFC010000370.1:0-9384 GCF_040634175.1 Streptomyces sp. NPDC007162 | reverse complement strand
GGCGGTGGCGGCTACGGCCAGCGCGACGACAACCGTGGCGGCAGTGGCGGCTACGGTCGTCGTGATGACCGTGACCGTGGTCCGCGTCGTGACGACCGCGGTGACCGTCCCGCGTTCCGGCGCGACGACCGCCGTGACGACCGAGGTCCCCGTCGTGACGACAACCGCGGTGGCGGCGGATACCAGCGTCGCGACGACACCCGTGGCGGCAGCGGCTACCCCCGCCGCGACGACCGGCGTGACGACCGCGGCCCCCGCCGTGACGACAACCGCGGCGGTGGCTTCCGCAGGGACGATCGCCGTGACGACCGGCGTGACGACCGGCGCGGTGGTGGCTACCCGCGCCGCGACGACCGCGACCGGGACCGCGACCGTGACCGGGAGCCGATCAAGCGGCTGCCGATCCCGGAGGACGTCACCGGCGACGAGATCGACAAGGACGTGCGGCAGGAGCTGCTGAGCCTGCCCAAGACGCTCGCGGACGACGTCGCCAGGAACCTGGTGATGGTCGCGCGGCTCATCGACGAGGACCCCGAGGGCGCTTACGGCTACTCCAGGGTGGCCCTGCGGCTGGCGTCCCGCGTCGCCGCCGTGCGTGAGGCGGCCGGGTTCGCCGCGTACGCGAACCAGAAGTACTCCGAGGCGCTCGCCGAGTTCCGGGCGGCTCGGCGCATGACCGGCAACGTGGACCTGTGGCCGGTGATGGCCGATTGCGAGCGTGGACTCGGGCGGCCGGAGAAGGCGCTCGACATGGCCGGCGCCCCCGAGGTGCACAAGCTCGACAAGGCCGGTCAGGTCGAGATGCGGCTCGTCGCCGCCGGTGCCCGGCGTGACATGGGGCAGCTGGACGCGGCGATCGTGACCCTGCAGAGCCCCGAGCTGGCGTCCAACTCGGTCCAGCCGTGGACCGCGCGACTGCGGTACGCGTACGCCGACGCCCTGCTGGCCGCCGGCCGTGTCGACGAGGCACGGGAGTGGTTCGCCAAGGCCGTGGAGGCCGACCGGGACGGCAGCACGGATGCCTCCGACCGGCTGGCCGAGCTGGACGGGGTCGAGTTCGTCGACGCCCTGGACGAGGACGAGGACGAGGACGAAAACGAGGACGAGGACGGGAACGACGCGAGCGAGGAGGACGACAAGCCGGAGTCCGGCAAGTCGGACTCCGGTGAGTCCGACTCGGTGGCCGACCAGGCGGCCGAAGAGCCCGACACCGACGAAGACACCGACGACACCGACGTCGACACCGAGCGGGACTGATCCCGGCGCGTGACATAGCGGCGTGACACAGCAGAAGGGGCAGGCTCCGATCCGGGGCCTGCCCCTTCCGCGTTCCGCCTTCCGAAGGGCGTTCAGACGTCGAGCGCCCGCAGCACCAGTCCCGAGGCCGGCTTCGGACCGAAGGACGTCGACTTGCGGGGCATCGTCACACCCTGGCGGGCGAGGTCACGGACGACCTCCTCGCGGACCGGGTGCATGAGGACGGCCGTACTGCCGTCCTGTTCGGCCTTGGTGACCGTCGCCGCCGCGTCGTGGATGTAGGCGATGTGGGCGGGGGAGTCCTCGGGGATGTGCCAGACGTGTTCGAGGAGCGTGGTGTGCAGGACGGTGGCGTCCAGGGTGCGCCAGGCGGCCGGGCGGTCCGCCGGGACCGTGCGGGCCAGCAGGTCCGGGTCGGGACGGTCGAGCAGATGGAACACGCCGTCGCCGGCCAGCAGGAACGCGTTGCCGGCGCAGGCCGCGTCCGCGAGCGCCTCCTGTGCTTTCGGCAGGGTCACGTCGAGTCGGCGTACCCGGAAACTGCCCTCGACGGCCGTCAGGGCGTCCGCGACCGGCAGGCCGTGCAGCAGACGGTGGATGGCGCGGACGCGCAGCGGGTAGCGGGCGGTGTCCACGAGGAGCACCAGGCCGTGGTCCCAGGGGCTGGGAGAGGTGTGCTCCGCGCGTAGCCGCAGGTAGGTGGCCCAGCGGTGGTGGCCGTCGGCGATCAGTGCCTGGTGGTGGGCCAGGTCGGACTGGACGCGGGCCACCTCGGCGGGGTCGGTGATCGACCAGAGGCGGTGGCGGTAGCCGTCCTCCGTGGTGGTCGCGAGCAGCGGGGGCCGTCGGGTGGTGGCCTCGACGACCTCGGCGGCGGTGCCGTTGCCCCGGTAGGTGAGCAGGAGGGGTTCCAGGTTCGCCCAGGTGGCGCGCATCAGGGCCGCTCGGTCCGCGACGACCGGGGGCATGACCTCCTCGTGCGGCAGCACCACGCCCTCGGACGGCTCCGAGACGCGCAGGGCGCCGATGACCCCGCGCTGGAGCATGCCGTTGTCGTCGCGCTGTTCGTAGACGTACAGGCCGGGTTCCGGGTCCAGGGCGAGGATGCCCTCGGCCCGCCAGCGGTGCAGGGTGTCCGCTGCCTGTTCGGTGCGGGCGCTGGGGGTGCCGGCCTGGGGAAGGATGAGGCGGACGATGTTGTGCGGGTCCGCGGACTGGAGGTGGTGGACTCCGTCGGGGCGTACGACGACGTCGTACGGCGGGGAGGTGACGGCCGCAAGACTGCCGACCCGGTCCGGGTCGTAGCGAAGGCCTCGGAACGGGGTGAGTTCCAGGCCTCGGCGCTCCGTTGCTTCCGAGTGACCTGCAGTGTTCATCCCGGCATCGTACGTGTGTCAGTGCGTGCGGGATGATCGGTGGGGAAGGCGGGTCGAGCGAGAGTGACAAGGAGCGATGGGGAATGAGCGAGGGCGCCAGGACTGGTCCCGAGGGCAGCGGACAGGCCCTGAGCACGGCGTACGACACGGCGCTGCTCGATCTGGACGGGGTGGTGTACGCGGGTGGCAGCGCGATCGCGCACGCGGTGGAGTCGCTTGAGGTGGCCCGCTCGGGCGGCATGCGTCTGGCGTACGTCACCAACAACGCGCTGCGGACGCCGGACGCGGTGGCCGGGCATCTCACGGAGCTGGGCATCCCGACGGAGGCAGGCGACGTCATCACCTCGGCGCAGGCGGTCGCGCGGCTGATCAGTGAGCAGGTCCCGGCGGGGGCGCGGGTCCTGGTGATCGGGGGCGAGGGGCTGCGGGTCGCGCTGCGGGAGCGGGGGCTGGAGCCGGTGGAGTCCGCCGACGACGATCCGGCGGCCGTCGTGCAGGGGTTCGGCGGCCCGGATCTGCCGTGGGGGCGGTTCGCGGAGGCGTCGTACGCGGTGGCGCGCGGGGTGCCGTGGTTCGCGTCCAACACCGATCTGACGATTCCCAGCGGGCGGGGGATCGCGCCGGGCAACGGCGCGGCGGTGGAGGTGGTCCGGATCGCCACGGGCGCCGAACCGCAGGTGGCGGGCAAGCCGCTGCCGCCGATGCACCGGGAGACGATCCTGCGGACGGGCGCGGAGCGGCCGTTGGTGGTCGGGGACCGGCTGGACACCGACATCGAGGGCGCGTTCAACGGCGGGGTCGACTCGCTGCTCGTGCTGACCGGCGTCACCGACGGGCCGCAGCTGCTGGCCGCGCCGCCGCAGCACCGGCCGACGTATGTGGACGCCGATCTGCGGGGGTTGCTCACCGGGCAGCCGGAGGTGAGCGCCGCGGGTGACGGGTTCCGGTGCGGGGGGTGGACGGCCACGGCCGGAGCGGATGAGCTGGAGCTGTCGGGTGACGGGGAGGCGCTCGACGGGCTGCGGGCGTTGTGCGCGGCGGCCTGGACGGCGGCCGGGGAGGGCTCCTGCGGGCTGGACGGGGGCAAGGCGCTGGCGCGGCTCGGTCTCTGACGACGTCGAGGGCGACGCGCCCGCGTGCTCCGCGGTGTTCGGCGGGACCGGGCACCGCGATGTATGCGAGGGTAGGCTAACCTAACCACGTGTTGGTCGACAGTCCACCCGAACAGCGCGCGGACACCGCCCCCGCGCCCCCGACCCGCCGGGCGATACGGTCCCTTGGTCTTCTCGGGTCCCTCGTGATCCTGGTGCTCGTCGCCCTGGCGAGCATCGCGATCGGTGCCAAGGAACTGCCGTGGGAGCAGGTCTGGCACGGTCTGTTCCACGACACCGGGACGTACGGGGACGTGGTCGTCGACGAGCGGCTGTCGCGGACCGTCCTCGGTCTGCTGGCCGGTGCCGCTCTCGGTCTGTCCGGGGCGGTGCTCCAGGCGCTCACCCGCAACCCGCTGGCCGACCCCGGGCTGCTCGGCATCAACGCGGGTGCGTCGGCCGCCGTGGTCACCGCCATCACCTTCTTCGGCGTCACCACGCTGAACGGCTATGTGTGGTTCGCGTTCGCCGGTGCGGCCGTGGTGGGTGCGCTGGTGTGGTTCCTGGGCGGCAGCCGGGGTGCCACCCCGGTGCGGCTCGCCCTCGCGGGCACCGCGATCAGCGCCGCGCTCTACGGCTATCTCCAGGCCGTGATGATCACGGACGGTGCGGCGCTCAACAAGCTGCGTTTCTGGACGGTGGGTTCGCTGGCCTCGGCGAGCAACGCGACGATCGAGCAGGTGCTGCCGTTCCTCGGGGCGGGCGCCCTGCTCGCCCTCGGCCTGGCCCGGCCGCTGAACGCGGTGGCGATGGGCGACGACACGGCCCGTGCCCTCGGCGCGAACCTGGGCCGTACCCGGGCCCTCGCCATGCTCGCCGCCACCGTGCTGTGCGGCGCGGCCACCGCGGCCTGCGGTCCGATCGCCTTCGTCGGTCTGATGGTGCCGCACGTGGTGCGCTCCTTCACCGGCCCGGACCTGCGCTGGATCCTGCCGTACGCGACGGTCCTGTCGCCGGTGCTGCTGCTCGGTGCCGACGTCGTCGGCCGGGTCGTCGCCCGTCCCTCGGAGCTCCAGGTCGGCATCGTGACCGCGGTCATCGGCGGCCCGGTCTTCATTCTTCTCGTACGACGGCGGAGGACGGCCCAGCTGTGAGGAACACGCGTGTCCTGCGCACCCCCGGCGGGTTCTCCGTGCGGGCGGACGTGCGCGCCCTGGTCGTCGTGGTGGCGCTGCTGCTGGCCGCGGCCGCCGCGAGCGTCGTGCTGATCGGCACCGGAGACTTCCCGATCTCCTTCGGTGACGTGCTGAGGACGCTGGCCGGCAACGGCACCGCCGGGCAGGAGTTCATCGTCGACGAACTGCGGCTGCCGCGGGTCCTGGTCGGTCTGCTGGTCGGTGCCTCGCTGGGGCTCGGCGGCGCCCTGTTCCAGGCGATCTCCCGCAACCCGCTGGGCAGCCCGGACGTCCTGGGCCTGTCCCAGGGCGCCACGTCCGGCGCGCTCGTCGTGATCGTGCTGATGTCCGGCAGCACCACCCAGGTCACCGTCGGTGCGCTGATCGGCGGACTGCTGACCGGTCTCGGCATCTATCTGCTCGCCTGGAAACAGGGTGTGCACGGCTACCGCCTGGTCCTGGTCGGTATCGGTGTCTCCGCGATCGTCACCGCGGTCAACGGTTACCTGCTCACCAAGGCCGACCTGGTCGACGCCACCCGTGCGGTCGTCTGGATGACCGGCTCCCTCAACGGCCGTGACTGGAGCCAGGTCCGGCCGCTGCTCGGGCTGTGCGCGGTCCTCGTCCCGCTGGTCCTCGCCAACGCCCGGGGCCTGCGTATGACGGAGATGGGCGACGACGTGTCGTACGCCCTCGGGGTGCGGGTGGAGCGGGTGCGGATGCTGCTCATGGTGTCCGCGGTGCTGCTGACCGCGGCCGCCACCGCCGCGGCCGGTCCGGTGAGCTTCGTCGCGCTCACCGCACCGCAGCTGGCGCGCCGCCTGACCCGCTCACCGGGACCCAACCTGGTGGCCTCCCTGTGCATGGGCGCCACCCTGCTCGTCACCGCGGACTGGGCGTCCCAGCGCGCGTTCGGCGCCGACCAGCTGCCCGTGGGCGTGGTCACCGGCGTCCTCGGCGGTGTCTACCTGCTCTGGCTCCTTGTCACCGAGCGCAGGGCCGGCCGGATATGAGCCCGATTCCCACCGGCGGGACGAACAACCCGAGGAGCACTGTGAACCGCCTGTCCGCCGAGAACGTCACCCTCGCCTACGACCAGCGTGTCATCGCCGAGCAGTTGTCGGTGGAGATCCCCGACAACTCCTTCACGGTGATCGTCGGTCCCAACGCCTGCGGCAAGTCGACGCTGCTGCGCGCCCTGTCCCGGATGCTCAGGCCCAGCGAGGGCCGGGTGCTCCTGGACGGCCAGGTCATCCAGTCGATGCAGGCCAAGAAGGTCGCCCGCACCCTCGGCCTGCTCCCGCAGTCGTCCGTCGCGCCCGACGGCATCACCGTCGCCGACCTGGTCGGCCGGGGCCGCTACCCGCACCAGGGCCTGCTGCGCCAGTGGTCGGCCGAGGACGAACGGGTCGTCCAGGAGGCGATGGAGCAGACCGGGGTCGCCGAACTCGCCGACCGGTACGTCGACGAACTCTCCGGCGGGCAGCGCCAGCGGGTCTGGATCGCCATGGCGCTCGCCCAGCAGACCCCGCTGCTGCTCCTCGACGAGCCGACCACCTACCTGGACATCCAGCACCAGATCGACCTCCTCGACCTGTGTGCCGAACTCCACGAGGAACAGGGGCGGACCCTCGTCGCGGTCCTGCACGACCTCAACCACGCGGCGCGGTACGCCACCCATCTGATCGCGCTCAAGGGCGGCCGGGTCGTCGCGGAGGGCGCCCCGAACGACATCGTCACCGCCGGACTGGTCGAGGAGGTGTTCGGGCTGGCCTGTCAGGTGATCGACGACCCGGAGACGGGAACCCCGCTGGTGGTGCCGGCGGCCCGGAAGGCGAGGGCCGGCGCGAGGGGGGTCGCGGCGACCGGGGTCACAACAACTTCCTGAGCCGGAACAGGTCCAGCAGGTTCGCCTCCAGCTTCACCCGGCCCGAGCCCCAGGCCCCGGCGAAGTTCAGCTCGCCGTCGACCAGGGCCACCAGGTCGTCGCCGGCCATGGCGAGTCTGATCTGCGCCTTCTCACGCGGCGGCCCGGGGAACGTCTCCGCCACCTCGATCCGGCCGCCGGTGAGCCGGCCGGCGAAGGTGACGTCCAGGTCGGTGATGTGGCAGCTGACCGTGCGGTCCATGGCGGCGGCCGCCCGGACGTCGCCCTCGGCGCCACCCATGTTGTGCGAGAGCTTCTCGAGTGCGGCGCGGCACTCCTCGATCGTGGCCATCGCGATCGACGGTACCCCAGCGGTTCGGGGTAGCGTCGGGGCATGACCGACTCTGTGCCCGAGGGCCCGGTGGCAGAGGCGGCGGAGACGAACCCGGCCGCGGTACCCGCCGAACCCGAGTACGACCCCGCCGCCCCCGCCCCCCTGGACGTCCCCCGCACCCCCACCGGCAGCGCCGAGGTCGACGCCCTGCTCGACCGCCTGGGCGACGTCGACCACCTCGGCACCGACGGGCATCTGGAGGTGTACGAGGATGTACACCGGGGACTGCGCGACGCGCTCACGGCGCTCGACACCCGCCCGGGACCTCCGGGACCCCCGGTGCCCGCACCGTCGTACCACCAGAGCAGGAGCTGAACCCACCGTGGCAGGAGTCGCACGTCGCCGTCTGGACGCGGAGCTGGTCCGCCGGAAGCTGGCGCGCTCGCGCGAGCACGCCAGCCAGCTGATCGCCGCCGGGCGGGTGTCCGTCGGCAAGACCGTCGCGACCAAGCCGGCCACGCAGGTGGAGACCGCCGCGGCGATCGTCGTGCAGAACGACGACAGCGATCCCGAGTACGTGTCCCGGGGCGGGCACAAGCTCGCGGGCGCACTCCAGGCGTTCGTGCCGCGGGGGCTCGTGGTGGCCGGGCGGCGGGCGCTGGACGCGGGCGCGTCGACCGGCGGGTTCACCGATGTGCTGCTGCGGGCGGGCGCCGCGCACGTCGTCGCCGTCGACGTCGGATACGGCCAACTCGCGTGGTCTCTGCAGAGCGATGAACGCGTCACCGTCAAGGACCGTACGAACGTACGCGAGTTGACGCTTGAAGCGATCGATGGGGAGCCTGTGGATCTTGTCGTGGGTGATCTGTCCTTCATCCCGCTCGGGCTGGTGCTGCCGGCCCTGGCGCGGTGTGTGAAGGCGGACGCCGACCTGGTGATGATGGTCAAGCCGCAGTTCGAGGTGGGCAAGGAGCGACTGGGCAGCGGGGGAGTCGTACGCAGTCCGCAGCTGCGGGCGGAGGCCGTGCGGGGGGTTGCCGACAAGGCGTGGGAGCTGGGGCTCGGGGTGAACGGTGTCACCGCGAGTCCGCTGCCCGGGCCGTCCGGCAACGTCGAGTACTTTCTGTGGCTGCGGGCCGGCGCACCCCAGTTGGATCCGGCCGACGTTGACCGTGCAGTGGCGGAGGGGCCGCGTTGACACAGAACCGAGCTCGTACTGTTTTCCTCCTCGCCCACACCGGGCGGCCCGCGGCGATCCGCAGCGCCGAGCTGGTGGTGAAGGGGTTGCTGGCGGCGGGAGTCGGCGTACGGGTACTGGATTTCGAGGCCCGCGACCTGCCGCTGCCCGACGAGGTCGAACTCGTCGAGGAGGCGTCGCCGCACAGCCTCGACGGCTGTGAGCTGCTGATCGTGCTCGGCGGCGACGGGACGCTGCTGCGCGGCGCCGAGTTCGCGCGTGCCTCCGGGGTGCCGATGCTCGGCGTCAACCTCGGGAGCGTCGGGTTCCTCGCGGAGGCCGAGCGGGACGACCTGGACAAGGTCGTCGACCGGGTGGTGAGCCGGGCGTACGAGGTCGAGGAGCGGATGACCGTCGACGTCGTCGTGCACCGCAACGGGGACATCGTGCACACCGACTGGGCGCTGAACGAGGCGGCCGTGCAGAAGGCGGGCGCCGAGAAGCTCCTGGAAGTCGTGCTGGAGATCGACGGGCGGCCGGTGACGGGGTTCGGGTGCGACGGCATCGTGCTGTCGACGCCGACCGGGTCCACCGCCTATGCCTTCTCCGCCGGCGGGCCGGTGGTGTGGCCGGAGGTGGAGGCGCTGCTGATGGTGCCGATCTCCGCGCACGCGCTGTTCGCGAAGCCGCTGGTGACGTCGCCGGACTCGGTGCTCGCGGTGGAGGTGCTGCCGCACATCCAGCCGGGGGTGCTGTGGTGCGACGGGCGGCGGACGGTGGAGCTGCCGCCGGGGGCGCGGGTGGAGGTGCGGCGGGGGGCGGTGCCGGTGCGGCTGGCGCGGCTGCACCACGCTTCGTTCACGGACCGGCTGGTGGCGAAGTTCGCGCTGCCGGTGTCCGGGTGGCGGGGGGCGCCGCACTAGCGGTAGCCGCACCGTGACACAGCCCCGCGCCTCTGGGGTTCTCCACTCGCCCGGGTGACAGGGTGCCTCGCGCTTCGGCTGCCCTACCTCGTACGCGCCTGGCCGTGTCGGTGGACTGCTTGTTGCTCATCGCCACGACCACGCGCGCCGTGGCTCGCCCGTTCTCCGTGAGGAGGTCAAGGCT
>NZ_JBEYFC010000369.1:0-9404 GCF_040634175.1 Streptomyces sp. NPDC007162 | reverse complement strand
CTCGTCCGACAGCGTCAACTCGGCCTTCGGCCGCCCCGTCCGTGCCATGGAGCAAGCCTATACATCTGAACAGAATTCCTGACTCAGAAGACTAGGGAGTGTTGCGAAAGTTTCGTCGTTCGCCCGGAGGCGGGCCGCGCGGCGTCAGGTGCGTGCTCTGGGGGAGTGTGCATGGCGTCGCGCGGCAGGCGGGTCAGACCTTGCGGTAGGTGTACGCCTCGGCGGCCGCGGCCGCCACGGTGTCGAGGTCGGCCCCGGTGGCCGCCGTGACGACCGCGGCGACCGCGCCCTCCACGAACGGGGCGTCCACCAGGCGGGCTCCGTCGGGGAGTTCGTCACCCTCGGCGAGCAGTGCCTTCACGGTCAGCACCGCGCTGCCCAGGTCGGTGAGGACGGCCACCCCCGCACCCCGGTCCACGGACATGGCGGCGGCCGCGATCAACTCGGCACTGGTGCCGAGCCCGCCGCCCTCGGTACCGCCGGCCGCGGCGACCGGCACCTCGGTGCCGCCGCCCGCCAGCCCCTTGGCCAGTTCCGCCACGGAAGCCGCCACCTCGGCGCTGTGCGACACGAGGACGACCCCCACCAGCTCGCCGTCACTCACCGGCCGCCTCCTCGAGCGCGGCGACGAGCAACGCCGACGAGGTGGCGCCCGGGTCCTGGTGACCGATGCTGCGCTCACCGAGATAACTGGCCCGGCCCTTGCGGGCCTGCAGCGGAGTCGTCGCCACGGCACCCTCCTCGGCCGCGGCCCGCGCCGCACCGAAGCCGTCGGCGAGCGCGTCGACGGCCGGTACCAGGGCGTCGATCATCGTCTTGTCACCGGGGGCGGCCCCGCCCAGCGCCATCACCTTGTCCACCCCCGCCCGCAGCGCCTCGCCGAACTGCGCCTCACTGACCTCGGCCGCGTCGCCGAGCGCCTTGCCGGTGCTGCGCAGCAGCGTGCCGTACAGCGGTCCGGACGCGCCGCCCACCGTCGAGATCAGCTGGCGACCGGCGAGGGTCAGCACGGCACCCGGAGTGCCGGGCGCGTCCTTCTCCAGCGCGGCCATCACCGCCTTGAACCCGCGCTGGAGGTTACTGCCGTGGTCGGCGTCCCCGATCGGTGAGTCGAGGGCGGTGAGTCGGTCGGCCTCACGGTCGACGGACCTGGCGGTCGCCGCCATCCAGCGGCGGAAGAAATCGGCGTCGAGCACGGGATCTCCTTGCGTGCGGTACGGATGCGGGTCGGTCATGGTGCTCGCTCACATCCCCCAGCGCAGGGCCGCCGTCCGCACCGGCGCCTCCCACAGCCGCAGCAGATCCTCGTCGACCTGGCAGAGGGTGACCGACGCACCGGCCATGTCCAGGGAGGTGACGTAGTTGCCGACCAGGGTGTGGGCCACGCTCACGCCGCGTTCGGCGAGCACCCGCTGCACCTCGGCGTTGAACCCGTACAGTTCCAGGAGCGGCGTCGCGCCCATGCCGTTGACCAGTACGAGCACCGGCCGGTGCGGGGTCATGTCCTCCAGGATGGCGTTGACCGCGAAGTCGGCGATCTCGCCCGAGGTCATCATGGCCCGCCGCTCCCGGCCCGGTTCGCCGTGGATGCCGATGCCCAACTCCAGCTCGCCCGGCGGCAGGTCGAAGGTCGGGGTGCCCTTGGCCGGGGTGGTGCAGGCGCTCAGCGCGACGCCGAAACTGCGGGAGTTCTCGTTCACCTGGCGCCCGATGGACTCCACCCGCTCCAGTGGCTGCCCCTCGGCGGCGGCGGCACCGGCGATCTTCTCCACGAAAAGGGTCGCGCCGGTGCCCCGCCGGCCGGCGGTGTAGAGGCTGTCGGTGACCGCCACGTCGTCGTTGACGAGCACCTTCGCGACCTGGATGCCCTCGTCCTCGGCGAGTTCGGCGGCCATGTCGAAGTTGAGCACGTCACCGGTGTAGTTCTTCACGATGAACAGCACGCCGGCCCCGCTGTCCACGGCCGCGGCGGCCCGGGCCATCTGGTCCGGCACCGGAGACGTGAAGACCTCACCGGGGCAGGCCGCCGACAGCATCCCGGGACCGACGAACCCGCCGTGCAGGGGCTCGTGCCCGGAACCCCCGCCCGACACCAGCGCCACCTGCCCGGCGACGGGCGCGTCCCGCCGTACGATCACCCGGTTCTCCACGTCCACGGCGAGATCGGGATGCGCCGCGGCGATACCCCGCAGCGCATCGGCCACCACGGTCTCCGGAACGTTGATCAGCATCTTCATGGGTGTCTCCTCGCGAGCGTTGTGGATCCTGGCGCTGAGGTGGTCGTTCGTCCCGTCCACTGAAAGTATCGACCTTGCGGCAGCGAAGGTCACCTGTGACGCGAAGCCCTCGCAGGTCCGTCTGCGGACGACCGCGTGGGCGACCTGCGGCGGTCCGGTCAGCAGGTTCCGGGCCCTCGCCTCCGGGGCGCTTCCCGCTGGGGTCGGGCCCCGGTGCGAACGCTGCCCGCCCGGTGCCGTCCCGCACTACGCGGACTTCGCGATACCGGACCGGAGCCCGTCGCGCACTTCGGCGGCTGTCAGGCGGCCCGCGCTTCCGATCGCTGCGCTGTGCCAGGGCGAGGGCGTCCGGGATGCCGCCGCCGAACCCGCCGAACACCTCCGTCGGCGACAGCGGACCGGCCGGACCGCCGACGGTCACCCGACGCCTCCGGACCGCTGGGGTGCCACCCCGGTGCGAGGGCACCGCGGTTCCCGGTTTCCTGAGAACAGGTCGCGGCCACCGTTGTCGACAACCCGTACCGGCGCCGAGGGGGCCGTCGAGGGCGGTGTGCTGCGCCAGATCCGACCCATCCGCCGCAAGACCTCCGTCTCACGGCCGTGCAGCTGTCCTCCCTTGCGTCCTTTGGAGAGTTCCGTGCAATTCAGCCTGCCCAGATCCCGCCGTCTGGTGGCCGCGGTCTTCGCCCTGGCCCTCGGCCTCGGCTCGACCACCCTCACGGCCGCGGCCTCCGACAAGCCGCCATCGTCGGCCGGCGAGCGGATGCCCGCCGGCTTCAGCGAACACAGGACCAAGGTCGCCGGGACCGGCATCGACTACGTGATCGGCGGTCACGGCCCGACCCTGATGCTGGTCCACGGCTACCCGCAGACCTGGTACGAGTGGCGCGGCATCATGCCCGCGCTCGCCGAGCACTACACCGTCATCGCCCCGGACCTGCCCGGCGCGGGCCGCAGCGACGCCCCGGCGTCCGGCTACGACAAGAAGGCCATGGCCGCCACGCTGCACGCGCTCCTGGTGTCGCTCGGCAAGGACCGGGACGTGAACGTCGTCGGCCACGACATCGGCACGATGGTGGCCTACTCCTACGCCGCGCAGTACCCGCACAGCGTCCGGAAGCTCGTCCTCAGCGAGGCCCCGATCCCCGACCCGGGCATCTACGAGCACCCCTCGCTCACGGCCCAGGGCCCCGGGGCGTGGCACTTCGGCTTCTTCTCCTTGCGCACCGGCCTCCCGGAGAGCCTGATCCGGGGCCGCGAGCTGACATGGACGACCGGCTTCATGCGGGGCATCGCCGTCCACAAGGACGCCCTGACCACGGACGACCTCCAGGTCTTCGCCTCCTACCTGCGCGACTACGCACACCTCGAAGCGAGCTTCGCCTGGTTCCGGACGTTCCCGCAGGACATCGCGGACAACGCGCGGTTCCGGAAGAGGCCCCTGACCATGCCGGTCCTCGCGGTCGGCGCCGACGGCAGCCTCGGTTCGTCGGTCGCGAAGCAGGCGCGCCGGTACGCCACCCACGTCACCCCGGCCGTGGTCCGCGACTCCGGCCACTGGATCTACGAGGAGCACCCGAAAGAGATGACCGCCCTGCTGCTGCGCTTCCTGGGCACCCACCGATGACATCTGGAGCAGAAATGACCGACTTCTTCCCGACCTTCGGCCCGACGGCCGAGCGCGAACCCTTCTGGTTCCTCGGCGGCCGGGCCAGGATCCTGCTTCCCGGCACCGCCACCGACAACCGGCTCAGCCTGATGGAGTTCGCCGACCCGGCCGGTCACGCACCCCCGCACCACGTCCACGAGGACGAGGAGGAGGTCTGGTTCGTCCTCGACGGCGAGGTGACGTTCTTCGTCGGCGACCAGCGCCACGACCTGGTGCCCGGACAGGTCGCGTACGGGCCGCGCGGGGTGCCGCACAGCTATCTGGTCCGCTCGCCCGAAGGGGCGCGGATAGCGGTGCTGTTCAGCCCGGCCTGCATCGAGGAGTACTTCCGTGCCAACGGCACCCCGGTGGCCGAGGCCGGGGACCTGCCGCCGGAGTTCGATCTCGGGGCGGTCGTGGCCTCCGCCGAGGCCTTCCGCCTGCGTGTCACCGGACCACCGCCGTCCCTGTGAACCGCACTGTCCCGAAGGAGCGGGCGGGCGACACCGAAGCCGGCCGTGGTCCTGGTCCACGGTGCGTTCGCGGACTCGTCGAGCTGGAACGGAGTGGTATCGCGGCTCGAGCGCCGGCGGCACCCCGTGACGGGCGTCGCGAACCCGCTCAGCAAGCTCCCGCCGGCGCGCCGGCCGGGCAACGACCGCGCCGACGTCGCCCAGATCGACGTACCGACGCTGATCCTGCACGGCACGGCCGACCGGATCCTGCCGATCGACGCGACCGGGCGGCCCTTCCACGCACTGCTGCCCTCGGCCGAGTACGTCGAGATCGCGGGCGCTCCGCACGGCCTGCTGTGGACGCACGCCGAGGAGGTGAACACCGCACTGCTGGCCTTCCTGGGCAAGTAGTCACCCGGCGAGCGGCGAGGCCGCGCACCGGGTGTGTACCGCTCACCCGATCACGGCAGCCGATATGCCGTCGGCGGAGAGAACCGAGGTCTGGAGCTTCGCCCGCACCTCGGCCGCCCACGGGGGATCGATCTCCGTGAGGATGTCCGCCGCCTGCTCCCACACCGCACGAGCGGCCGCGTCGTCGCCGGTCGCCGTGTAGGTGTCGCCGAGCCGGGTGAGGCTGCCGGCCTCGTTGTAACGGTCGCCGTTCCTGCGGAGCATGTGGATGGCCCGCAGGTAACAGGTGTGCGCCCGCCTGAAGTTGCCCAGATGGTGATGGGCGTAGGCAAGGGTGTCCCAGGTGTTGGCCTCGTGCGAGCCGCCTTGATCAGACATTCGTCGGTACAGCGAAAGCGACCGCAGGGCGTCGGTCATGGCCTTGTCGTGTTCGCCGAGTACCGCCTCGTACCAGGCGATCGCGTTCATCGCGTCCGCCTGCCCGCTCAGGTGTCCGGCGACGCGGTACAGGTCGAGGGCGTGCCGGGTCTGCCGTATCGCCTCACCGTGCCTCTCGGTGCGGGTCATCACCCAGCCGAGAGCGCGTCGTGTGTGCGCCTGGCCGAGGTCGTCGCCCAGGGCCTCGAACAGGGACAGGGCGTGGTGCAGGTGGTCTTCGGCCTCGCGGTAGCGGCGGAGCAGTGAACAGGCGCGTCCGAGGCCGCCGTGGGCGTGCGCGACGCCGACGGGGTCGGCGAGCTGCCGGGCCGCGGCGAGAGCGATGTGCTGCAGGTCCGCCCAGTCGTGCCAGTGCCCGAACCGTTCGTGCACCGGGTCCAGCAGCCGCGCCAGTCGCCAGGCGTGGCCGCCGAGCCCGTCGTCCACCGACTGCCGCGCCACTTCCAGCAGGACGAGCCGCTCCGTACTGAACCAGCCGAGGGCGGACTCGGCGTCCCCCAGGGGCACCGGGGACCCCGTCGCCTGCGGCGACGGGGTCGGCGAGGGGAAGACACCCGCCGGATCGAGAAGGGACGCGCTGGCATGCGCGGTGAGCAGGTAGTGATCCACCATGCGGCGCGTCGCGTCGCGCCGTTGCTCCTCGCCGTCCTCGGCACGGGCGAGTTCGTTCGCGTACGCGCGCAGGAGGTCGTGGAAGCGGTACCGGCCCGGGGCCTCCTCGGTGAGGAGATGCGTGCGCGTCAGTTCGGCCAGCAGGGATCGGACCCGGGCGGTCGGGCGGTCCGCGAGTGCGCCGGCCGCGTGCGTCCCGATGTCCGGCCCGGGATGCAGGGACAAGAGCCGGAACAGCCGGGCCGCTTCGCCGGTCAGCGTGTGGTACGACCAGCCGAACACCGTCCGTACGTCTGTCGTCGCGTCGAGGCCGTCGAAGGCGTCGAGGCTTCCGTTCGCCTCCATGAGTTCCGCCGCGATGCCGGACAGGGGGAACGTCGGATTCATCAGGGCGCGGGCCGTGATGATGGACAGCGCCAGTGGCAGCCCGCCGCAGAGGGAGATGATCGTCTCGACGGCAGCGGGTTCGGCGGCCACCCGGTCGGTCCCGAGGCGTCGTACGAGTGACTGCCTGGCGTCCTTCGGGGACAGCAGGTCCAGGGTGAGGGGGTGAGCGCCACCGGCGACCACCAGGCTCGTCAGTCGATTGCGACTGGTGATCAGGACCAGGCAGCCGGCGGCGCCGGGCAGCAGCGGACGAACCTGGTCGGCGTCGCGCGCGTTGTCCAGCAGGACCAGGACGCGCCGGTCCGCGAGGAGGCTCCGATACAGAGCCGCCTGGGCTTCCGGGCTGTCGGGCATCTGCTTGCGGCTGACTCCCAGGGCCTCGAGGAAACCGCGTACGGCTTCCGCCGGGTCCATGGCCGCGCCGTGGAGATCGAATCCCCGCAGATTGACGTAGAGCTGGCCGTCCGGGAACCGGTCCGTCACGCGATGGGCCACCTGGACGGCCAGGGTGGTCTTGCCCACTCCGGCCATGCCGCCGATGGCGTTGATCACCATGGTGGTCCCGGGTCCACCGTCGCCCGAGGCGGCCGGAAGGCGGCGCAGCACGTGCTCGATCTCGGCCTCGCGGCCCGCGAAGTGTTCGTAGGCGGCCGGGAGTTGGGCAGGCCGGGGCAGCGGCACGAGCAGGTCGTCACGAGCCGGCGAGGCTGTCTCGGGAGCGGTGGCCCGGCCGGTTGAGCCAGCACTGTCCGAGGCCGCGAGGGGTGTCGGGACAGTGGGTGCGGACCGCGCACCGAGCACGTCGCGGTGGGCGGCCAGCAGCTCGGGGGACGGCTCGACGCCCAACTCCTCCGCCAGCAGCGCCCGGATCTTCTGGTACGTCTCCAGGGCCTGGGCCTGCTGGCCCGCCAGCGCAAGCGCCCGGATCAGCCGGCCGTGCAGCGGTTCGTCAAGAGGGTGGTCGTCCGCCAGGCCCTGCAGTTGAGCCAGCACCGGTTCCGCGCGGCCGCAACGCAGGCCCGCATCGGCGGCCTCCTTGACCGTGGCCAGACGCTCGCCGTCCAGTCCCGCGAACACGGGGTGGCTGCGGACCTGAGCCGGTATCCCGGCCGCCGCGTGACCGCGCCACAGCGCCAGGGCCCGGGCATACAACTCGAGGGCGAGCGCGGGATCGTCCGCCCGGTCGGCCGCACGCGCCTGCGTGCGCAGGTCACGGAAGCGCAGCAGGTCAAGTGTGGTGGCGTCGACGTCCAGCCGGTATCCGCCGCCCTCTCGGAGCAGCCAGCTCCCGGTCGCCATCCGGGGCAGTCCCGGCTCCAGCACGCGACGCAGCGCCCCCACATAGCGGCGTACGACATTGACCGCGCTCGGCGGCGGATCCTGCCCCCACAGCGTGTCGACGACTTCCGTGGTGCTCACCGGCCGGTCGGCGCTCGCCAGCAGCAACGCCGCGAACGCCTGCTGCTGCGGGGGCCCCAGGCGCAGCTCGGCATCGGCCCGCCAGGCGCGTACCGGACCCAGCACGGCGAAGTGCACCGTCTGTCCCGGGGGGTGGCGCTCCTCCGTGCCGGACGGCCCGGTCGTGGGTCTGGCTGACGGTCTCTGCGTTCCGGCCGCGTGCGTCATAGGGTGGTCGGCCGACCGTACGAGCCGAGCACCATGGTCATGCATCTCCCCGTCCCGAGGCCCCGACCCGCCCTCACGGCCCGCGGCCGATGCGCGTTCCGGCTGTGCCGTCAGGGACCTGCCCCCGGCTCACAGTACCCCGGCCCGCAGGGCGAAGGCAGGTCGTGCGGGGTCGCTGCCGGGCCGCCGCGGGCGTGGACGTCGTCTCACCCGCACGGCCAGTACAGCGCCGTGCCCGCGGTCGCGGCGGTGACCGCGGCCAGCCAGTCGTGGTCGAGGAGGTCCGGCGTGTCGGTGGGGCGGTGGTAGTGCCGATCACGGAAGGTGGCGGTGTTGGTCAGCATGAGCGCCGGGATCCGGCGGTTCCAGAACGCGGCGTGGTCGCTGCGTCCGAGATGGTTCGCCGGTGGCACCGCCAGGCCGATGAGCAGACCCAGCGGCCGTTCGGGACGGCGGTCGCCGAGGGCGATCGAAGGGAGGGCGGGCAGCGCCGGGCCCGGGCACGCGGCCGCGCGCTGCCACAGAGCGGCCGCACCCTGTGTGGAACGCCGGTGGACCACGAGGGTGAAGTCCCCGCGGAAGCGGTGCGCACGGACCTCGCGGGCGGCCTCGGGGAAGGCCGGTGCGAAGCCTGCGGGCAGCCGCTGACCACCCGGCTCGGGCACGAAGTACCCGACCGACTCCGGACAGATCCTGCCCGCCGGCTGTTCACGCCGGTCGGTGAACCGGCGTGCGGCGTACCGCGAGCCGATCACCCCCGGCTCCTCCCTGTCGAAGCACATGAGGGTGACGGGTGGCGGCTCTTCCAGCGCACCGAGCAGCCGGGCGCCACCGCAGGTCGGACGGCTGTCGCTCGACCTGCCATCCGGCTGCCGACAGCTCGGCCGTCACATGACGCTCCGCCTCGGTCATGGCTTCCGGCGCACGCGTACGGCTGTGTGGGCACGACGCCGGCGCGTCGACGTCGCGTCGAAGCCGTGCCGGGTCGACCTGCCCGGCCAGCACCCGCATCGCCGAATCGATCATGTGGAGACTCCGTCCGTCGTGCCGGGCACCGCTGCTCGCCCCGGCCCATGGCCGGAAGTGATCAAAGCCGGTCGGGGTGAATCGCCGGCGTCCTAGAATCCGCATCGTGCGTTTCACAGTTCTGGGGCCCGTCAGAGCCTGGCGAGGTGAAACGGAGCTTAAACCGGGGCCGCCCAAGCGACGAGCTCTGCTGGCCCTGCTCCTGGCGCGGGCGGGGGAGCCCGTTCCGGTCCACGAGATCGTCGACGTGCTCTGGGGCGAGCACGCACCGGCCGGCTCCGTCAATGTGGTGCACCGTCATGTGGGGGCTCTGCGCGCGCTGTTGGACACGGACGAGTCAGGACGCACCACGCCGAGCCGACTCGTACGCGGCTCCGGAGGCTACCGCCTGATTCTCGCTGCGGGGGAACTCGACCTCCAGCGGTTCCGTGCCCTGCGCGACGAGGCGAGTGCGGCCCGGGATCTGGGTGACCCTGCCCGAGCCGCCGTATCACTGATCGAGGCACTCGCCCTGTGGCGCGGCCCCACGGCGTCAGGGATCGCGCCGGAAGTCCGCGCGCATCC